>JACIWP010000180.1 GCA_014360855.1 Anaerolineae bacterium | reverse complement strand
CAGTGTCCCCCTTTCTCCTCTTCCTCTTTGACAAATTTCTCGTACGCATCGGGGCCCATCAGATTCCCCAGTTCGGACAGGTCCGACGGGGTAAACTTGATCAGCCAACCCTCCCCATACGGGTCCTGGTTGATCAGCTCCGGCGCGCTGGACAGCTGTTCGTTGACCTCCAGGACCTCGCCGCTGAGGGGCATGTAGACATCAGAAGCGGCCTTGACCGACTCCACGGTAGCGAAGACCTCGCCCAGTTTGAAGGAATCGCCCTCTTCTGGCAGTTCGACGTAGACGATGTCGCTGAGCTGGTCCTGGGCGTAATCGGTCAGGCCGGCCCAGGCCTCATTCCCCTCCACGCGCACCCACTCGTGGGACTTGGTGTAGTAGCAGTTGGGATCGATTTTGATAGCCATCGCACGCTCTCCTTTTTCTTGAGTGTGTTAGTGAATGTACGCAATATCACCGCGCCGGCATCAGGCGCTGATGCCCGTCTCTGGAACCACCTTCTCCAGGTCCTCCTTCTCCGGGAAGCGCGGCAGGATGATGGCGGTGAAGGGCAGGAGGGTGGAATCGCCCGGGACGAATTCCGGCTTCTGCTTCTCGGGCTCCGGCTTCTCCGGCAGGACGAAGATGCCGATCTGGCTCCCCTCTTTGGCCGCCTTGCGCTCCACATACGCCAGGCCGACCAGGTAGCCCTCATAGTCAATGGCGCAGGAAGTCACATAGCCGATACAGCGCCCGCGGGCATTGACCACCGGATCGCCGAGCTTCGGAACCTTGACGCCCTTCTGGGTCATGCGGAAGCGGATGATCTGCATGGTGCTTTCCTTCATCTTGGCGATGATGGCCTTGCGCCCGATGAAGAAGGGCTTGTGGAACTTGACGTAGGAGCCAAAGCCGGCCTCATGCGGGGTGATGTGATAGGGGCCGGCGATCTCATGGCCGTAGAGCGGCAGGCCGGCTTCGGTGCGGGTGGAGTCGCGCGCTGCCAGGCCGGCCGGCTTCACGCCCAGGTCTTTGCCGGCGTCCAGGATGGCGTTCCACAGCTTGGGCGCCTCATCGGGATGCACGAAGATCTCAAACCCGACATCCTCACCGGTGTAGCCAGTGCGGGCGATGACCAGGTCCAGGCCGGCACAGCGGGCATCCATCAGCTCGGTGCGCGGCAGACGCGCCAGGCCGCGCCGCGTTTTCTCATCGTCCGCCAGCCGCATCAGGATCTCGCGGGAGGCCGGCCCCTGCAGGGCGATATCCACCTTCTGCTCCGTGCCGTTGGCCGGGTCCTTCAGATTCTTCAGCGTCACATCGCCCTCGAAGGTCATGCCCGGATTATCCCGATCGATGATGACCTTGCCCTGCAGGACCGCGTTCAGCCAGTCCCAATCCTTGTCGGCATTGGCGGCGTTGACCACCATGAGGAAGTTGTGCGGGCCGCGCCGGTAGATCATGATGTCGTCAATGGCCTCGCCGTCCGGGTCCAGCAGGTAGGAATACTGCGACTGGCCATCCTCCAGCCAGCGGACATAGTTGGTGGACACCAGGTCGAGGAAGGCCTCGGCGTCGCGGCCGGTAATGCCCAGCACGCCCATCTGGGAGACATCGTACAGCGCCGCTGTCTCGCGCGTGGCGCGGTGCTCATCGCTGACACCCGTGTACCAGACCGGCATCTCCCAGCCGGCAAAGGGGATGATGCGCTTCGTGAGCTTGAGATGCTCCTGGTACAGGCAGGTGCGCTTGAGCGGGACATCCTGCGGTTCCTGCCAGCTCCATTCGACCTTGCCGCCGGCAGAGGCGTGGGCGCCAGCGGAGAGCAGGGCCGCCTGGCCGATAAAGTACGACTTGCGCAGGTCAAACATGGCGGGATATTTCTCGAACGCCTCCTTGGCGCGCGCCGGGTTCCCGAGCTGGAGGGGATTGTCCTGGCCGGCGATGGCGCTCAGGAAGGCATCGGCCTCCTTCTCCAGTTCCGGATGCGAGACCCAGTCCGCCACCACGACCGGCCCCTCGACCTTGCGGAAGATGTCATCGTTGTCGAAGAGGATGTAGCCGTCGGCCAGACCCCGCAGCCAGGCGGTGATGCGGCCGGCGCGATCGGCGTGCACCGCCATCAGGTAGTGCACCTGCCGGCGGGCATCCTCGCCTTTGTACTGCACGAAGACATCGTCCATCACCAGGCCATCTTTGTCCAGGAGGAAGCCGCGGCGCACCTCGCCGACCTGCATGCCGGCCAGGTTGGCCGTGCACACCTGCTGGACGAAGGGTTCCGCCCGCTCGCCCCAGATGCCGAGCACCTCGCGCCCGTTGCGGCGCACCCGCGGCTCGTTCATGAAGAAGTAGTGCGGATAGGAGGAGCGGCGCGCTTCGGTATCGGCCGGCATGGATTCCGCCAGCTTCGCCACCTGCTCTTTGACCTCTTCCAGCACATCCAGCGAGATCTTGCCGCGCGGCAGGGTTCCGATGAGGCCCTCGTAGGTGAACGGATCGATGTTGGTGATGATCTTGTGGATAGCATCGGCGATGATGTCCATCTCCGCCGGCCCCATGCCCCGCTGGGACACCCAAGGAGTGCCCAGGCGCACGCCGCGAGCCAGTGCAGTCTGCTCGTCGCCCGGCACGGTATTCTTATTAGCGATCAGGCCGGCCAGCTCCATCACCCGCACCACAATCTCGCCGTACAGCGGATACCCGTGCTTGCCCTTGATAGGGCGCAGGTCCACCATCAGCAGATGGGTGTCGGTACCGCCGTACACCAGGTTCAGGCCGCGCTTCTTCAGCGATTCGCCCAGCGCCTGCGCGTTCTCCACGATGCGCCGCATGAGGTCCTTAAATGCGGGAGTGGTGGCAATCTTGAAGGCGACCGCCATGGCGGCGAACTTATTCGTGTGCGGGCCGCCCTGCGCGCCCGGGAAGACCGACATGTCAATGGCGGCGCCCAGGTCCTTGTCCGTGGTCATGATCACGGCGCCGCGCGGGCCGCAGATGGTCTTATGGGTGGTGAAGGTGATGACGTGGGCGTATTCGATGGGGTTGGGGTAATAGCCGGCGGCGCACAGGCCGGCGGGATGCGAGATATCCGCCATCAGATAGGCGCCGACCGCATCGGCAATCTCGCGGAACTTCTTCCAATCGGGCGCCCAGGGGTAGGAGGTGTAGCCGGCGATGATGACCTTGGGGCGATGGGTCTTGGCCAGCTCCATAATCTCGTCATAGTCCAGCTTCTCAGTGCGCTTGCTGACGCCGTACGAGACCACCCGATAGCGCTTGCCGGAGAAGTTGAACTCCGAGCCGTGGGTCAGATGGCCACCCTGGAACAGGTCCATGCCCATCAGCACATCGCCCGGCTGCATCAGAGTCTCGAGCACCGCCAGGTTGGCGGCCGCGCCGGAGAGGGCCTGGACGTTGACATGAATCTGGTCCGCCGGCACCGCATCGGTGGCGAACAGGTGCGCCGCCCGCCGCTGGGCCAAGCACTCGATAAAGTTCACGTAATCGGCGCCCTTATAGAAGCGGCGGTCCGCATAGCGGCGGTAATTGGCCAGCTCCCAATCGAAATCGAGCAGGACATCCTCATCGTCCTTGCTCATGCGGGTGGGCGGATACCCCTCGGCATAAATGTTGTTGAACACGGAACCGAGGGCGGTGCGCACCGGCTTGGGAGCGATGCTCTCCGAGGGGATGAGGATGATGCGGCGCTTCTGACGCTCTTCTTCTAATTCGATAATGCGATGGATGTCGGGGTCCACCTTGGCCAAATCGGCACCAAAATAGAGGCTTGCGTAATCCTTATCTGGCATGAGGAACCTCCTTCCCTGAACTGATGTGTATTGTATCTGAGCCGCGAGGGAACGTCAAATTACCCTCGACAGACCATACCACCGGTATACTTCCTGTCTGCGAACAATATATTTCCGCGGCGCCGGCCACTGCCCCTATCCCCACCGAATATGATAGCCCCGGTCCACATCCGGCCCAACGCGCCAGGCAGTCTCGACCAAGGCATATAACCCGCCGTTCAACAGCATGGGGCCGCCCAATACGAGCGGGGGCTTTCCTTCGAGGGCCGCGGTGGTCAGTTCGCGAAGGAGCGGATGGCCCACCTCCTCCGGCCGGCCCAAGTCAGAGGCCAGGAAATCCTCCGACGTGGGATAGGGGGACAGGCCGGCGAGGAACTGACGCGTGTCAATGATGACGACGTCGGCCATGCCGGCCAACCACTCGCGCCAGCGCGCCAACCCCACCTGGCGGTACAGCTCGGCGGCCAGGCCGGCGTGCCGGCCGTGCCCATCGGCATACACCCGCACCCGGCAGGCCACCTCATCCTCCAGATAGCGCCAGGTGTGGGGTGCGATCGGCCCGATGACCGCCACTTCGGCATCGCGGTCGGTGAAGGCACGCAGGAGGGCTGTGAAATTCATTATATATGGCCGCTGGGATTCGACGATCAGCAGGAGTTCCGCTGGACAGTCCGCATGCAGTCCGGCGGCCACCAGGTCCGCGCCGTCCTCCACGGCGAAACAGGTGCCGGCGCTGCGCGGGACGTTCTCATCGTCGAGCGCTGTGAAATCAGCGAGAGGGAGGGATAATCGGGCATTGGGATGCCGGCGCAGTAGCTCAGCCAGATCGAGAAGACGCTGGGCGTTCAGCAGCGCGCCGGCGCCCGGCCGGAGAAGCAGGAGCGAGGCGTGAGCCGGCTCCAGGGAAGGATCGGCCGGCTCCAGGACGAAAGTGCCCGTCTCCCGCGCCAGGGCTTCCACATGCCGGCGCACTATCTCCTGCGCCTGGCGCAGAACGGCCGGCTGGCCGGCTGTATTGGCCGGCCCGGCCGCATGCAGGCGGAGCAGGGTATCCACTCGGGTCTTCCCCCCAATTCTCTCAGCGTGCATAGGAGTTCGCGCCGCTCCAGAATAACAAAAAAGGAACAGGCTAAGGTCCCACCTGTTCCCCTCTGTCTGCTGACCTGAGAGATTGCCGCATTTACCTTGGAATGCGGTTGCCCCTTCGGTGCGGCCCGGGAAAGTGGGCCGGCTCTCCAGAGTGCTGTCCCGGCATGATCCTTTTGCCTGAGAGTTTGCCCAGGTGTCCGGTACCCCTTCGGCGGCCGCGGCCGGCACCTTCTCCGCCGCGGCTCTCTCTCATGCCGTTCATCCAGCAGTATATGTGCTTGTTGCAAGCGGCGCATAGTGTACCACAAAGGGGCCAGATTGTCAACGCGGCAACTTGTCACCCGCCCAGCAGAGGACTATAATGAAAATGATCAAACATTATCCTGAGGGGTGCATGTCCTGGCGCATCACATGGGCGATCCTGCGTAAGGAACTACTGCACATTTGGAGAGATGGACAGACCTGGGTGCTGGTGGTGTTCACGCCGGCCATCCTCCTGGTCATGTTCGCCTACCTTTTCGCCTTCGATGTGGAGCGCTTCGACCTCTATCTGTGGGACCAGGATAACTCGCCGGCCTCCCGCCAGTATGTCCGCGCCCTGACATCCGACGGCGTCATTCACCTGCAACGGACCCTGCAGAACTGGGACGAGATCCATACCGTCCTGGTACGCGAGCGCCCGGATGCCGTGCTGATCATCCCGCCGCGCTTTGGCGACCTGCTCCAGAGCGGTCAGACGCCGGCCGTCCAGGTGCTGGTGGACGGCAGTGACCCCACCACCGCCGGCCAGGTGCTGGCGGACATCTCCGCCCGTACCGCCGCCTATTCTCAGCAAATTGCCCTGCGGATGATGGACAGTCCTTCCATCGCCGGCGGCCTGTTCGAAGTTCGCGACATCGCCTGGTACAACCGCACCCTCAAATCGCTCTTCAGCATGGTGCCCGGGCTGTTGGCGGTGGTGCTGATCATGCCGGCCTTCAGCGCCGCCCAGGCCCTGGCCAAGGAAAAGGAATTGGGCACCCTCGAGACGCTCCTTTCCACCCCGGTGCGCCGCGCCGAGCTGATCATCGGCAAGGGCTTGCCCTATCTCCTCACCGGCCTGATCGGGGTCCTGCTGACAGCCGCGGTGGCGGTGCTGTGGTTCCGCGTGCCCTTCCGCGGTAACTTCGCCCTGTTCCTCCTGCTCGGCCTGGACTTCCTCTTCGCCAGCAACTTCCTGGGCCTCATGCTGGCCAATTTCACCGAGAGCCAGCAGGCCGTCATGATCGCCATGTTCATTATATTTTTCCTGCCGAGCTTTTTCCTGTCGGGCCTGATCCATCCGGTGGAGACCGCCGGCCTGGGCGCCCGCATCGAGAGTGCCGTCCTGCCGGCAACCTATTTCGTCGCTATCTCGCGCGGCATCTTCCTGAAGGGCATCGGGATGGAACATCTGTGGAAATATGCCCTGGGCCTGCTGGCGCTGGGCGCCGGCGCACTGGCCCTGGCCATCCTGAGCTTCAAGAATCGGCTGGCCTGATATGTTCTACCGCATCCTGACCCTGGTACATAAAGAGCTGATCCACTTCCGGCGCGACCGCCTGCTGACGCCGTTCATTATCTTTGGCCCGATCTTCCAGTTGTTCATGCTGGCATCCGCCACCGGCTCCGAAATGCGCAACCTGCCCGTCGGCATCCTGGACCTCGACCACAGCGCCATGAGCCGCGCCGTCGTGCAGGCCTTCTCCAACGCCTCCCAGCTTCGCGTGCGGGCGGACCTGCAGTCCATCGAGCAGGCGATCTACTTGATGGACGATAATCAGCTCGACATGGTGGTGGTCATTCCACAGGGATTCGCCGGCGACGTCCTCTCCCTGCACCGCCGGCCAGCGCTCCAG
>JACIWP010000179.1 GCA_014360855.1 Anaerolineae bacterium | reverse complement strand
CCGTCCAGTTCGTCAAGCTCTCCACGCCCGTGGCATTCTCCATCGGCGGCAGTACCTTCCGCATCCAGGCCATGCTGGACAGCTTCATGCCCAACCTCCTGCCGCTGATCCTGGTACTGCTGGTCTGGTGGCTGGTCTCCAGGAAGAACGTCTCCCCCACCCTCATCATGGCGGCGATCATTATCCTGGGTGTGCTGGGAGCCATCCCCATCTGGCCCGGCATTGATGAGGCCGGCAACGCCATCAAGGTGGGTCTGCTCGGCGGATAGCGATTCCGCCGGCCGCGGTGGGAGCGCGGCGCGCGGCCCGCGTGCCCTTTGCCAGGAATTATCCGCCCGGCTGATCCGGGCCTGCGTTATTCATTACACACTACCGTGTGACGAACACACTCCAAAGGGGGAATACCATGAAGGGATTGAAAACACACCGTTGGAAGCGTATCTTCCGGCCCGATGGCAAGACTGTTATCTTTGCCATGGACCACGCCGCCGCCTTCGGCATGATGGAAGGGCTGGAAAAACCAGGAGAGGTCATCCGCAAGGTGCGGGAAGGCGGTGCGGATGCCATCCTGACCACCTACGGCATCTGCCAGCGCTTCCCCGAGGAAATCGGGGATATGGGCATCATCCTGCGCTGTGATGGCGGCTCCTCCGGCCTCGCCAAGACGCGCGGCCCCATGAAGCTGGTCTATGATGTCTATGATGCCCTGCGCATCGGGGCCGAGGCGGTGGGCGTGATGGGCATGCCCGGCTCGCAGTTCGAGGGGGAGACCCTGCCGTACCTTTCCCAGATCATCTCCCAGGCGGCAGAGTGGCACATGCCGGTGATGGCAGAGATGCTGCCGGCCGGCTTCGAGAACCCGCGCGAATGGTGGACCCCCGAGAATATCGGCCATGCCTGCCGCATCGGCGCGGAGCTGGGGGTGGACTTTATTAAGACCGAATACACCGGCGACGTCGAGAGCTTCCGCCGCATTGTGGAACAAGTCTATGTCCCGCTGGTGGTACTGGGTGGGGGCAAGGCCAACGACCCGCGCAGTCTGCTGGAGAAGATTCACGGCGCCATGCAGGCCGGCGCCGCCGGCGTCGCCGTCGGCCGCAACATCGCTCAGTTCCCGCATCCCGACCGCATCACCGCGGCCATTGTCGCCATCGTCCACCAGGGAAGCTCTGTGGACGACGCCATGAAATTCCTGACATGAGAGGACTGCCATGACCAATACCTATCGCCGTGCTGTTTTCGTCGGACCCCGACAGATCCGCATTGATGAGGTGCCCATCCCGGAACCCGGTCCACGCCAGGCGCTGATCCGGGTGCGGGCCTGCGGCCTGTGCACCTGGGAACAGCGCATGTACACCGGGGAGGAGTCGTACTATCCGCTCGCCGGCGGCCATGAGGTGGCCGGCGAACTGGTCAAGCTGGGAGACAAGGTCTTCACCGACGCCAAAATCGGCGACCGGGTGGTGGCCTCGCTCCTGACCCGCTGTGGCTACTGCGAGTCCTGCCGCAAGGGGCTGGACAACATCTGCGACAACGCTCGCGCTCCCTTCTTCGACACGGACGTGCCCGGGCCGGCTGGCCTGGCCGAATACGTCCTGATGGATGACTATCAGTTGTACAAGGGGGCCAACGACATCCCCTTCGAGGAACTGTGCCTGACAGAGCCGCTGGCCTGCGTCGTGCGAAGCGTGCGCAAGGCGCGCCTGGAGCGGGGCGAGAACGTGCTCATCATCGGCGCCGGCATTATGGGCATGCTGCATCTGGTGCTGGCCAAGCAGGCCGGCACCCGCGTTATGGTCAGCGAGCCCAACGCGCCGCGCGCCGAGTTCGCCCGCAACATGGGCGCCGATCTCGTCATCAACCCCTTCGAACAGGACCTGGCTGAAGCGGTGAAGCAGGCGACCAACGGGCGCGGCGCGGATGTCATCTTCTGCGCCACCGCCGCCGGCCCCCTGGTGGAGCAGGCGGTCAACATAGCCGCCAAAGGCGGCCGTGTGATGGTTTATTCCAGCATCCACCCGCGCGGCACCAAGATCACGGTGGACCCCAACATCTTCCACAACAAAGAGGTGACGCTCACCGGCACGGTCAGCCAGGACCGGCAGGACGTCTGGGAGGCTGTGCGGCTCATCACCCAGCGTAAGATCGACCTCAAGCCGTTCATCTCGCGCGTGATGCCGTTCGAGAAGCTCGAGGAGGGGTTCCAGGAAGCGCTGAAGCTGGATACCTATCGCGTGGTCGTTACAATGTGACGCTCTCTGGCCCTGCCCGGCCAGCCTGCCAACCTCCCGCGGGAATGTACTCTCGCGGGAGGTTGGCGCGTTTTCCGGAGCAAAGGCACCGCACCGCTGTGCCCTGATGTTCGGATTGCCAGCGCTATCTATTCAGCGTATAATGGCAGTATCCAGATGGAGCAGATCGGCGCCGGCCGCGCCGCCCCATACAACGCAACGGGGATATGCCATGAGCAGGGAGCTGTTTCCAGCGCCGTCCGACGCACAACCAGAGAAGACGAAATCCCGCGGGCATTTTCGGGCGCTGATGCACGTCAGCGAACTGCTGAACTCCACCCTGCATCTGGATCAACTGCTCGAGCTGATCATGGACATCGTCATTGAGGCGCTGGAGGCAGAGCGGGGATTCCTGATGCTGGTCAATCCGGAGACCGGCCAGTTGAATTTCCCTGTTGCCCGCAACCTGGACCGCCAGAACATCGCCGGCCCGGAGTTCGAGATCAGCCGCAGTGTGGTCAATCGCGTGGCGCGCACCGGTGAGCCAGTGCTGACGCTGAACGCCGAGGAGGACGAGCGCTTCCAGGCCTACCAGAGCATCCTCGATTATCATCTGCGCTCCATCCTGTGTGTGCCCCTCAAGCTGAAGGGACAGGTGACCGGCGCCATCTACATTGACAACCGCCTGAAAGCCGGCGCCTTCTCCAACGAGGACCTGGACTTCCTGACCTCTTTCGCCAACCTGGCGGCCGTGGCCATCGAGAACGCGCGCCTGTTCAACCGCCTGCAGAGCAACCTGGCGGAGACCAGCCGGCTGAAGAGCCTGATGGACAACGTCTTCGCCAGCATCGCCAGCGGCGTCGTCACGGTCGGCCCACACGGCCGCATCACCATGGTGAACCGCGCCGCATCCCAACTGCTCGGCCAACCGCGTGAGGCCTTGCTGGATAAACCGCTGGAGGAGGCACTCCCCTGGCTGGTGATCGAGCCGATCCCCGACGCGCTCCTGCAGATTGTGCGCGGCGAGAAGGACGTGATTACCCTGCCGTTCTCGGCGCATCTGCCTGGACGCGGGCAGGTGCATTTCAAGCTCACCCTTTCCCGCCTGCGCGGCGCCACCGGCGGAGGGATCGTGCTGGCCATCGAGGACCAGACGCTGGAAACCCTGCTCCAGCAGGATCGGGAACGGGAAGCACGCGCGCGGGAGCAATTGCAGGCCATGCTTCAGCGCTATTTGAGCCCCTCGGTCGCGCAGAAGCTGGCCGCCATGCCGGCGAGCGCCCTGACCCTGGGCGGCGAGCGACAGGAGATCACCGTCCTCTTCGCCGACCTGCGCGGTTTTTCCACCCTGGTGGAGCAAACACCGCCCGAGGAAATGGTTCACGTCCTCAACCGCTATCTGGGGCTGGCGGTGGACGCTATCTTCGCCGAAGAAGGCACACTGGATAAATTCCTGGGCGATGCCATCCTAGCCTTCTTCAACGCCCCGGTGCGCCAGCCCGATCACCTCATACGAGCACTGCGGGCCGCGCTGGCAATCCAGGAGAAGGTGCGGCGCAGTTGGGACACCTTCCCCGAACCCTTCCGCCTGCAGTTCGGCATCGGCATCAGCGCCGGCGAGGCCATCGTGGGCCATATTGGGACGGAGGACCGCATGGACTTCACCGCCGTAGGAGACTGCGTCAACGTGGCAGAGCGCCTGCAGGAGGTTGCCGAGCCGGGGCAAATCCTGGTGAGCCATGCGGTGTACGAGCAGGTCAAGGATGTAGTGGACGTGCGCTCGGTGCAGTCCGTGACACTGCGCGGCCGGCAAACCCGCATCCTGGCCTACGAACTGCTGGGCCTGCGCCGGCCGAAATAGCCCCTCACCCTTCCCTTGGAGGTTGTTCGGATAACGTATGAAAGCCCTCTCCGCATTGGTGGCCGGCCTGCCGGCCGGCGAACTGCTCGACCTCAGCGGCGCCTGGGAAGACACAACCATCAGCGGGGTGACCGATGACTCCCGCCAGGTGAGCGCCGGCGCACTCTTTGTCGCCGTGCCGGGGCTTACCGTGGACGGCCATCGCTTCATCCCGCAGGCGGCGGCGCGAGGGGCCGGCGCGGTCGCCGGCGAAAGAAGCCGGGCGGAGCTGGAACTGCCGGCGGGCATACCGTATCTCCAGGTGCGAGATGCACGCCGGGCGCTGGCCTGGCTGGCCGCGGCGTTCTTTGACTTTCCCGCCCATCACCTGCGCGTGATCGGCGTGACGGGCACCGACGGCAAGACCACCACCACCAACCTGATTTATCACATCCTGCGCGCCGCCGGCTGGAATGCCGGCATGATCAGCACCATTTACGCCGATATCGCCGGCCAGATCTATGATACCGGCCTGCACACCACTACGCCGGACGCGCCGGCGGTACAGCGATACCTGCGGGAAATGGTGGATGCCGGCGCCCAGGCCGCTGTCTTGGAGGCCACCTCCCACGGGCTGGCGCAGTATCGCGTGGCGGCCTGCGCCTTCGACACCGCCGTTGTCACTAACATCACCCATGAGCACCTGGATTATCACGGGAGCTACGAGGCCTATTTCGAGGCCAAGGCGCGGCTGTTCTGGGACCTTTCGCAAAGCGTGCGCAAGCCGGGCATCCCCAAAATCTCCGTGCTCAACGCCGATGACGAGAGGCCCTTCGCCGGCCTCTCCCGCATCCCGGCCGACCTGGTCGTCACCTACGGCCGGCGGGCCAGCGCCGACGTCCGCGCCGAGGATGTGGAATGCACTGGCGCCGGCATTCGCTTCCGCACCGTCACGCCCTTTGGGGATTTCGACATCCATTCCCCGCTGGTCGGGGAGTATAATGTCCACAACCTGCTGGCGGCCATCGCCGCCGCCCTGGCCCAGGGCATCGCGCCGGCGCATGTGCAGGCCGGCATCGCCGGCATGGCCGGCCTCACCGGGCGCATGGAGCGCGTGGACCGGGGACAGCCCTTCACCATCATCATCGATTTCGCGCACACGCCCAATGCGCTGGAGAAAGCGCTGACCACCGCCAGGAAGATGACCCGCGGCCGGCTGACCGTGGTGTTCGGGTGCGCCGGCCTGCGCGATGCCCAGAAGCGCCCTATGATGGGGCGCATCGCCGCCGCATTGGCCGACCGGGTCATCCTGACCGCCGAGGACCCTCGCACGGAAGACCTCCGGGCGATCAATGCCCAGATCATCGCCGGCTTCCGCCAAAGCGGCCGGCCCCTGGATGACAGCCTGATGGAGATTGACGATCGCGCCGAGGCTATCCGCACCGCCATCCGCTTGGCCGAGCCTGGGGACCTGGTGCTCATCACCGGCAAAGGACATGAGCGCTCGCTGTGCATCGGCACGGTGGAATATCCCTGGAGCGACCACGAGGCGGTGGAAAAAGCACTGCGCGAACTGGGCTTCGCCGGCGGTTCATGAGGAAGCCAGGCGCTTCCCCAAAGGGGGATCGTATGTCAAACGAGAGGTTTCTCGTCTTCCCGCGGCTCCGCCGCGGGCTGATCTTGCTGGCGCTGGGCATCATCCTGATGACGCTCGCCGGCTGTGAGATGCGGCCGGCGAAGACCCCGCTCATCTCCCGGGATTGGAGCCCCGCCCTGCGGATAGGCAATGCCAGCCAGCACGAACCGGTGGCCATCGCCGTCGAGAGGGATGGGTCTGCCGTCCATCTGGTGTGGCCGGAGGCCGGCACGAACGGCCTGGCCATGCATTACCTGCAGTTGCGGAACAGCCGTCAGCCGGCGGTGGATCAGCTCATTGAGCTGTCGCTCTTTTTCCCCAAGGGTTACAGCCTGTTCCTAGGGGAGGGGGATACACTGCATGTCTTCTTCCTGGCCGGCCAAGGCCCGCACGAGAATGTGCGAATGTTCCATGCAGTGCTGGATAAAAGCGGCCAACTGCGCGCAGACCCCATACCGATCACGCCGGCCGAGCACAATGTCCGGCATTACGCCGCGGCGGCGGACGGCGCCGGCGGGTTCCTGACCATCTGGGACGCCGGTGAGCCGCCGGCCGGCATCTTTCTCCAACGGCTCGATGGGAGCGGTGCACCGCTGGGTGACCCTCGCTTGTTGGCCAGCGATGGGAAGGAGCCGGCGATAGCCGTGGAGCCGGGGGCCGGCGCCCATATCGCCTGGGTGACCGAGCCGCACGCTCAGGACCGCCACCTCTATTACTCTTGGCTGGAATATCCCTTCACTGATGAACCCAGGCTCCTGGAGCTGACCCGCCTGTACGCCGGCACGGGTGCCATCTTTACCACGCCGTCCCTGGGGTTCGACGATGGGCATGTGTACGTGTACTGGAGCGTGGAGTACCGCGCCGGCATGGAGCAGGGGTCTGCCAGCACCTTTTTCGTCGCCTTTCCCAAGGGCCGGCCGGCCCCGCAACAGCCCCACACGCTGTCCCTGCCGGATACGGAAGCCCTGCCCTATGCCCCGCTGAGCGCCCAGCTTGGCCCATGGCGGGAAGCGGGGATCATTGGCCCTGGCGGCATGCCGGCGGAAGCGGCGTTCC
>JACIWP010000178.1 GCA_014360855.1 Anaerolineae bacterium | reverse complement strand
GCAGGCCGCGCTCTCCTTCGCCCGCGCCAACGCCGAGCGCTTCGGCTTCAAGGATGTGGATTTCGACAAAATTGACCTCCATGTCCACATCCCAGAAGGGGCCATTCCCAAGGATGGGCCTTCGGGCGGCATCGCCATCGCCACCGCCATGATCTCAGCCCTGTCCGGCCGGCCGGTGCGCCGCGACGTCGGTATGACCGGAGAGATCACCCTGCGCGGGCGTGTGCTTCCCATCGGAGGGGTGAAGGAGAAGATCCTGGCCGCCCATCGCGCCGGCCTGAAGACCGTCCTCCTGCCGAAGAAGAACGAGAAGGACCTCATCGAGGTGCCGCGCAAACTGCGGAAAGGCCTGCGGGTGGTCTTTGTCTCGCACATGGATGAAGTGCTGAAGGAAGCCCTGCTGGACCAGCATGTCAGCACAGCGCCTAAGAAGCGTGTGAGCCGGCGGAAAAAAGCCGCATGAGGCTGGCCTCCGCCGGCCAGCTTTCTCTTCGCCAGCCGTCGAATCAACAAGGAGAAGGCGTCCATGAGCCAGTCCGCATCTCCGCAAAACATCGGTTCCATCATGAAAAACCTGGCCAAAATGACCATTGTGGGCTGGTTGCTGGCGAATGTGTGCATATGCCTGGCGATAGCTTTGGCGTGGCGGTTCGGCTATATTGACCTGGATGCCTGGCGCTACCGCATTGCAGATACCCTCTCGAAGCAAGAATTCATCAATCCGCAGGAGCTGATCCCCGAAACCATGCGGTTTCACAGCGTCCAGCGGCAGGACCTGGACGGCGACGGCGAGATGGAGCGGGTGGTCTTCTATCGGTACGATATTGTCAGCGGCCGTTCGCCGTACGGCGCCATGGTGCTGGACCTGAACAACTGCCGGCCGCGCGGCATCGACACCTTCGAGCTGATCCCCATTGACCGCGACTATCTCAGCGAGGCGCAGATCGAGATTGACATCCGGGATATCCCGGATGTCGGCGGGCCCCAGGATGTCCTGATTTGGGGCAAGACCAGCGACAACATCCGCACGGAGCTGGCCATTTTCATGTGGTACGATTACAGCCAGCCGTGCAGTCCGCCGGCACCGGGGCAGCGCGGCTACTGGAACCTGGGCTTTTTCCGCGGCACCGGCGGCATCAGCATAGACGGCTCGCGGGTGCGCGTCAAGGACAGAGCCTTTGAGCGCTCGCAGTTGGCGGTCACCCGGGTGTATGAGCCGGCCAACGGCTCCTACCGGCAGTCGCCGGACGGCCCGATGCTGGACCCGGTCAGCAAAGCGGTGGAGTTCACCTTTACGCCCCCCACGCCGGTGCCCCAGACCTATTACCCTGAGAAAAGCGTGCTGGCCTTTTACCTGGCCATCGGCCTGAACACCGCAGAGGCCAAGACATATCTTTCGCCAGAGGCGGCGGCGCGCTTCATTGACGGGGAGTATGGGCGCGACGTGGCGGAGCCGGGACAGCTCACCAGCATGGCGGAGGTGAAGGAGATCGCCTATTACCCGGATGTGGAAAAGGAACGCCGGCATGAGCGCATCGCCATCGAGGTGGTGGTAGTGAACCGCCGGCCCGACGGCACCATCACCGGCCCCTTCCGCTATCGGGTATGGGTGGAGGGAGTGCCGAAGAAGGGAGCGTACCCCTACGACTGCGAATGGCGCATCGTGGATTTCCAGCCGATGTAGCGCTCAGGGCCGGCGGATGCGCAGGAACTCCTCCGGGGATTTGCCAGGAGGCAGTGCCAGGAACCAGACCGGCTCATCGGGCAGGCCTTGTCGGGCCATCCATACATGACAGGCTTGGATGATGACCTGATAGTCCAGCGTGGGGGCGAGCACGACGATATGGGGCCGGCCCTGTTCGTCGAGGTAATATTCCGCGCGGCCGGCGCCTTCCGCCGCCGGCACTGTCTCGGCGATGAACGCAAGCTGTACCCCGCCGTCCGGCGCATCCGTGTAGATTTCCTGCCGCGTGATGCGCCCCAGGCTGTACTTGAAATCGGTGCCGAACGAGTAAAACCGCACGGGCAAACCCCTGTGGCTGACGAGAAGCGGATGCGCTGGTCAGACGCATCTTACCCTTTCATAGGGGCGCTGTCAAGCGGATATATAATTCTAAGGTGACAGTCACCTCTCAGGTGACTGTCACCTCAATCTGGATACTGGGAGGTTCACACGACGTGAGGGTTTTGATCACTGGTGGAGCGGGATTCATCGGCACGGCGCTGGCCAACCGGCTGGTGGAGCTGGGGCATCAGGTGCGCGTGTTGGATGATTTGAGCGCCGGCGACCCCTCTCGCCTGCATCAGGATGTGCTGTTCAACCGCGGGGATGTGCGCGATCGCCCCAAGCTGTGGACCATTCTCCACAATATTGACTGCGTCTTTCATCTCGCCGCCCGGGTATCCGTCCCGGAATCCATCCTGTACCCGCGCGAATATAACGACGTGAACGTGGGCGGCACAGTCAGCGTCATGGAAGCCATGCGCGACGTCGGTGTGAAGCGGGTGGTGCTGGCTTCCTCCGGCACAGTGTATGGGGAACAGCCGCTCCAGCCGGTCAAGGAATCTTTCCGCCCAAACCCGCGCGCTCCATATGCGGTGAGCAAGATCGCGGCGGAGTACTATGTCTTCACCCTGGGGCAGTTGTACGGCATCGAGACGGTGGCCCTGCGTATCTTCAACGCCTATGGGCCGTATCAGCCCCTGCCGGCCTCCCACGCCCCGGTGATCCCCTTGTTCATGCGCCAGGTGCTGACCGGCGGCTCGGTGGTCATCTTTGGGGACGGCCGGCAGACGCGCGACTTCGTGTACATTGACGACGTGGTGGACGCATTGGTGGCGGCGGCGCTGGCCCCCGACGTGGACCGACAGATCATCAACGTTGGCTCGGGGCAGGAGGTCAGCGTGCGCGAGCTGGTGCGGCACATCGAGCGGGTCACCCGCCGCAAGGCCAATATCATCGAGAACGCCGGCCAGGACGGCGGCGTGTCCCGACTGGTGGCGGATATCACCTTGGCACGCCAGAAGCTGGGCTTCTCCCCGAAAGTGGATATCGAGACCGGACTGCGCCTACTGCTGGAGCTGGACCCCCGCTTCCGACAGTTGCGGTAAGCCCTCCCCGTGGGGCACAGGGAATTGACTGTCGCCGGCGGCCCCTACGCCGCCGGCTCCTCCCCCAGCATCTGCCGCACCACTTTGCGCCCGTAGAGCAGGGCATAGTTCATGCCGCGATCCTGCGGGTAGATCGAGGCCATGCAGGACAGCCAGAGGTTGTCCACGGGGGTTTTGAGCGCCGGCCGTACCTTCGAATAGTGCCGCAGGATGACCGGCTGGGTCCAGCGCTCGCGCCAGGCCCATTTCTCCTCCACCCAGGAGGCGTCGAACTCCGGGAACATCTTCCGGATATGCGGCAGGTAGGCTTCGAAAAGCTCCTCGGCCGACATGCGGTAGTACGGGTCGTCCGCGTCCAGATAGCGCGAGAGATAGGCGATGTGGGCGCCGCCGTACTCATCGGGCCTCTGCATGTTGGTGTGCTCGATGAGTCCCACGAAGGGGATGGTCGGGTCAGCGATGTTGAGCCAGTAAGTGGTGCTGAGGGAGCGTTTCAGCTTGAGCACCAGGCAGACGTTGGCCAGGTAGATGATCTGCTGGAGCTGATGGCGGTAGGCCTCCGGCAGGCCAGGGGCCATCTCCGCCAGGATGGCCGGCGCGGTGGTGACGATGACCTGGTCGAACGGCTCGAATTGGCCGGCGACCACCACGCCCGTCGCGCGCCCGTTCTCGATGCGGATGTGCTCCACCGGCGAGTTCAGGCGGATCTCCACCCCCATCTCCCGCATCCTCTTCTCCCAGGCGATGAAGACCGGGCCGAAGCCGCCGCGCTGATAGCCCAGCTTCTCCGCGCCGCTCCGCACATCGCGCGAACCGCCCCGCAGTACCAGTTTGTTCCATATCCAGACGGCGGCGACCTGGTCGTGGTAATGGCCGAACTTGTTGCGCAGGAGCGGCTCCCAGACCACCTGATAGACGCGGGGGCCGGCGTAGCGCAGGAGCCATTCCCTGGCCGTGATCTCCTCCAGCTTATGCCAATCGCGGATGAAGCGCGGCCAGATGGCCAGCATGCCCATGCGGATGCGATCAGGAAAGCTCAGGGGCTTGAAGCGCAGGACGTCCAGGGGCGTGGCCAGGCGGTAAATCCGCTGGACGTAATAGAGGCCGGTGTTGGAATCGTTCCAGACGAACTGGTCCCCCAGCCCCAGCTCATGGATAAGCTCCACCATGGCGGTATCGGTGGTGAAGAGGTGGTGGTAGAACTTTTCCAGGTAGGTGTTGTTGACCTTGAAGGAGCCGGCCAGGCCGCCCAGGGTCTCGTCCTTCTCGAACAGGGTGCAGGGGATGCCGCGCTTGGCCAGCTCATAGGCCGCGCTCATGCCGGTGATGCCGCCGCCGACGACTGCGACTCTCATGGTATGTGCGTTCCTCCGTTGGTGATGCTGGGGGGAAGTATACCATTTCGGGATGGCCGGCGCAATTCTCGGTGGGCCGGCAGTGAATCCCCAGCTCGCCGGCCCATCACACCCTCAGGCCCATCTCCCGCAGGTGCTCCGCCAGCTCACTGACCGTGGTGAACAGCAGGGCACGCATGCCGGCCGCCCGCGCCGCCTCCACATTGCGCGGCTTGTCATCCACGAACAGGATCCGCTCCATCGGCACGCCCAACTGCTCCGCCGCCCACCGGAAGGCGGCCGCGTCGGGCTTGCGCCGGCCTATCTCCGCCGATATCCCGATGACCTCGAACAGGTGCATCGGCCAGCCCAAGCGTTCCAGATGCGCCCGCAGGCTGATGGTGGCGTTGCTGAGCAGGCCCAGACGCACCTGCCCATACAAGCGTTTGGCCAGCTCCACCATCTCCCCGTTGATGGTCTCGAAGGGCAGGGTGCCGTGCCGGAAGCGCCCAAACGCCGGCGGAAGCCGCCCCTCCCATTCGCCGGCAACCTGCCGCCAGTACTCCTCCTCGCTGATGGCCCCGACCGACACTGCTTCCCAGGCCGGTCCGCTCCCCAGCGCCTCCAAAAGCGCGCCGGCCGGCAGTCCCAGGGCGCGCTCGTACATCTCGAACTCCGGCCGAAGGGAATCGGGGAGGGTGAACACCCCGCCGTAATCGAAGACGATGGCTTCCGGGCGCTCTGTCATCGGGGAATCCCTCTTGGCGAGAGTTTCACAGCGCGGGTGGGAGAGGTTTGACCAGCGCCGGCACCTCGGCGCTGACGCGCTCGAAGCCGAAGGCCTCGTACAGCCGGCGGGAGCGCAGGTTATCCGCCTGGGTGTTCAGGGTCACTGGGCGGACACCCTGCCGGGCGAAGAACTCCAGCGCATCGGCCAGCAGGCGCCGGCCGATGCCGCGGCCCTGCCAGGCCGGCCGTACCGCCAGTCGGATGATCTGTCCCTGCCCCAGGACGATATCGCCGGAGACATACCCGACGGGCAGTCCCTCCCACTCCGCGATGCGGTAATAGGGCAGGCGGGCGATCATGGCGGCGTGTAGGGGCGGCGGATAGCGCCACATTGGCTCAAAGGCCTGCATGTCAATGCCGGCGGCGGTTTCCGCATCCTCCGGGACCGCCGGCCGCAGGCGCACCTGCACACTGCCGGCGTCGGGGATGGGCCCGCCCCAGCGCGCATACGAGATGATCGAGGTGCGCGTGGCGAAGCCCTGCCGGCGCAGTACCCGCACCAGCCAGGGCACATAGCCGATAAAGACCAACTCCTGGGCGCCGGCGCGAGAAAGGTCCGCTTCATGCGCGGTCAACAGGCGGTGAAACAGAGGGCCGGGTTGTTCCCATGAATCCAGCGCGGCGTAGAGGACGCTGGCCACCGGCGGCCGGTCCAGGCCGCATCCCAGCACCCCGACCAGCCGGCCGGCGCGGTTGCGTGCCAGATATCCCGGCCACTGCAGGGCTGAGGCCTCGTCATAATCCGTATGGATAAAGCTCCAGATGGAGGAGCGCAGGAACGCGGCCACCGCCGGCTTATCCCGCTCCTCCACCGCTTTCACAGCGGGAGGACGTCTCATTTCCATCATGTCACAGCCAGCTTATACCCCCAGGCGCGGTTTGCAGATAATCTCCAGCACCTGCAGGTCGAAAAGGTCCTGGGCGTGTGCCGGCCGGATGACCAGCGCGGTATCGGCGCCGCTCCTCGTGCCGGCAATGGTGATAATCTCCTGGTCACAGCGCACCAGGCCGGCGTCCGCCGCCATCAGCGCCATCTCCACCCCCACCTTGACCCCCTGGCCGAAGATGCGCAGGGTGTAGGCCATGATCTCGTCCACCTGATAGGTTGCCAGCTTGCGCCGGACGGCGCGTCCCACCCCGCCGAAGGCGTGCGTACAGGTCAGGATGGGCACGCCGGCGCGCTCGATGGCGACGCGGTGTTCCGGCTGAAGCTCCTGCACGTTCGGCTCCAGGAAGCCGGCCGAATGGCTGACCACCACCAGCCGGTCGGCCGGGAAGAGCTGTGCCGCCCGGGCACCGGTGGCGCCGGAAGTGGTGGCTACCAGGACGCGCCGGATGTCCAGCTCTTTCATGCGCTCATATGCCAGGGCCAGGGTGCGCTCGGTATTGGCCGGCCCGGGTTCGGCGAAATATACGGTTGGTGCTGTGCGCTCTCCCATGCAGTGCCTCCTCACGGGAACCCCCGCCCCTGGCCGGGGATGGGGTGTTCGAGCAATGGCAAGGATGCCCCTACCGCGTGCGCGCCGGGCCGGCCAGCGCGCGCCCGCGCCGAAAGGCCT
>JACIWP010000177.1 GCA_014360855.1 Anaerolineae bacterium | reverse complement strand
CGTCGGGGGATGGTTCGTGGCCTGCCCGCTCACGCCCGAGCGCATGATGTCCCTGCCGGTAGAGCGGGTGTACCGCAAGATCATCCAGGCCGGCCGGCTGGCGGAGCGGTTGGGCGCCAAACTGCTCGGGCTGGGAGCATATACATCGGTGGTGGGGGATGCCGGCGTCACCATCGCGCGTCATCTCGCCATCCCCGTCACCACGGGCGACAGTTACACGGTGGCGGTAGCGCTGGAGGCGGTGCGCGAGGGCGCCAGGCAGATGGAGATCGAGATGGAACGCGCCGCCGCGGCAGTGGTGGGCGCCACTGGCGCCATCGGCCGTGCGGCGGCGCACATCCTGGCCGGCGAGGTGCAGGAGCTGATCCTCATCGGCCGGCACGCTTCCAAGATCGAGTCCCTGCTCGAATCCCTCCGCCCCGTGTCCCACGCCCGTCTGGTCGGCTCCACCAGGCTGGACGACGTAGCGCGGGCGGAGCTGGTGCTGACGGTCAGCTCCGCCATCGGGGCGATCATCGAGCCGCATCATCTGCGCAGTGGCGCGGTGGTGTGTGATATTGCCCGGCCGCGCGATGTCTCGGCGCGCGTCGCGCAGGCGCGCGACGATGTGCTGGTGATGGACGGCGGGGTGGTGCAGGTGCCGGGCGATGTGGATTTCGGCTTTGATTTCGGCTTTCCGCCGCGCACCGCCTATGCCTGTATGGCGGAGGTGATGATTTTAGCGCTGGAGGGCCGGCTGGAGAGCTACACCCTCGGCCGCAATATCACGGTGGAACAGGTGCAGACCATCGCGCGACTCGGCCAACAGCACGGCTTCCGGCTGGCCGGCCTGCGCGCCTTCGACCGTCCACTGACGGAAGAGCAGATCGCGCACGTGCGGGCCCGCCGGCGGCAGTCGCAGTTATCCGTGACAGGGTTATCCTTTGGGGGAGGAAGCGCATGAGCAAGGGACGCATCCTGATCGTGGAAGATGATGTGGATATCGCCAATATGCTGAAGATTTATTTCGAGGCCCAGGGGTATGAGATCCTGACCGCCAGCCGCGGCCGGGATGCGCTGGAGATGGGCCGGCGGCACATCCCCAACGTGGTCATCCTCGATATCCGTCTGCCGGACATTGACGGCTATGAGGTCTGCCGGCAGTTGCGCGCCAACCTGCGCACCAGCCACATCCCCATCCTGTTCCTGACCCAAAAAGATGACCGCAGTGACAAGATCGCCGGCCTGGAGCTGGGCGCGGACGATTACATCACCAAGCCCTTTGACATTGAGGAACTGCGGCTCCGCCTGCAAAACGCCCTGCGCCGCGCCACCTACGAGAGCTTGACCAGCCCGGTGACCGGCCTGCCCAGCAGTCGGCTCATCGAGGAACAGTTGAAGAAGCTCCTGCGCCTGCAGGACTGGGCAGTGCTGTACATCGGCATCAAGGCCTTTGCCCCGTTCACGGACGCCTACGGCTTTGTCGCCGGCGACGACGTGCTCCGCTTCGCCGCCATGGTCATCACCGAGGTCATCAATGAGCACGGCACCCCGCAGGACTTCGTGGGGCATGTGGGTGGGAGCGATTTCATCGTGGTGACCTTCGGCGGCCGGCCGGCCCTCCTGGCCGAACAGCTCAGCGCCAAGTTCGCCGAGGGCATCGGCTCCTTCTATTCCTTCCAGGACCGCGAGCGCGGCTATCTCCTGCTGGAGGATGCCGAGGGGCGCCGGCGCCAGGAGCCGCTCATGTCGCTGGCCATCGGCATCATCACGGATAAGACCCTGCCCTTCTCCGACATCCGCGAGATCACGGAGGCGGCCGCCGAGGCGCGGCGCAAAGCGTCAGAATCTGCGTGAGGGATGGAGTGATCCGGCAGAAAGCGGGGGCGCAGACGCCGGCGGAGGCGGAACTGCGCCAGAGAATTATCCAACTGGAGGCCATCCAGCGCATCAGCCAGGAGCTGAGCACCACGCTGGACCTTCAACACCTGATGGATAAGGTGCTGGAGGAGGCGGTGCTGACGCTGGGGGCGCGGCGCGGCTGTATCCTGCTGAAGGACTCCGCCGGCACGTCCTATCAGCTCCTGGCCCATGCCGGCTGGGAGGAGGAAGCCCTGCCGGCGCTGGCCCAGGAACTGCCCCACCATCCGGCGGTGGCGCCGGCGTTGCACACAGGCCATCCCCACACGGGAGAGGATGCGGACGGCACGGGCATCCTCGCCGTCCCGATTGAGTACACCGGACAGGTGGTGGGGGTGTTGCTCCTGGAGCGGGCGGTGCCGCCCCTCTTCGCCGAGAGCGAGGTGGAGTTCGGCAGAATGCTGGCCGCCCAGGCCTCCATTGCGGTCGGCAGTGCCTGGCGCTATGAGGAGCTGGTGCGCCAGCGCGAGGCCCTGCGCCGGCGGGCCGAACAGCTCTCCCACCTCTTCCACATCGCTCAGGAAGCCCGCAGTGACCGGCCGCTGGAAGAGCTGTTGGAGGATGCCGCCTATGCCATCCAGGAATCGGTCGGTTTCAACATCGTCATGTTCAGCGTGACTGCCGGCGACCCGCCGGCGCTGGAGCGGGTGGCCGCGGCTGGCCTGCCACTCCAGGTTTTCGAAGAGCTGAAAAAGGTGCGCCAGCCCCTGGCGAAAATCCTCTCCCTGCTGAAGGAAGAATACCGCATCGGGGACCAGTCCTATTTCTTCCCCCATCAGCGCTTTCATGAGTGGGGGGCGGAACTGCACGTGTATACCTCGCCGCGCGCCGGCCTGCCCACTGTCGAAGGGGAATGGCATCCCGACGACATGCTGTTGGTGCCGCTGTGGGGCAAGAACCAGCAGTTGCTGGGCATCCTGAGCGTGGATGACCCGCGCGACCGCCGGCTCCCCGATCCTGCCACCATCGAGGCGCTGGAGACCTTCGCCGGCCAGGCGGCCATCGCCATCGAGAACCGCCGGCTGTTCGAGCTGGAGCGCCGGCGCGCCGAGGCGGCTGAGGCCATGCTCCAGGTCGGCCAGGCCATCAGCTCCTCCCTGGAACCGCGCCGCATCCTGCAGACCGTGGTGGATGAAGTAGCGCGCCTCTTCCAGGTGGACCGCAGTGCGGTCCTGCTGTTTGACCCCGAGCGAGAGTTCGGCCGGATTGCGGCAGAGCATTACCGACCAGGCGAGGAGCCGGCCCCGATCTTCCGCGTGCCGCTGGCCAGCGATGCCGTGCTGTCCCGCGTGCTGGAAGAGAAGGGCGTGGTCTGCATAGAGGATATGACAGTCGAACAAGGGACGCGTGATCTGGGCGCGCTCTGGAAAGTGCGCCGGCCGCGCTCCGTGCTGGTGGTGCCGCTGATCGTGCGGGATGAGGTGACGGGTGTCATCACGCTGGAAAGCCTGGCGGAACCCCGGCGCTTCTCCCCGGAGGAGATTCAGCAGTGCCAGCTCATCGCCAATATGGCGGCCACGGCGATAGAGAACGCCCGGCTGTACGATGAGGTGTGGGCGTTCAGCCGGCAGTTGGAACTGCGCGTGGAGGAGCGCACCCGCGAACTGCGGAGGGAACGCGACCGCGTGCAGGCGCTCTACCGCATCGCCCGCGAGCTGAGCTCCAGCCTGGACCTGCACCGCGTCATGCATCAGGCGCTCAAGCTCCTGCAGGAAGCAGTGGGCGCCACCGAGGGGCTTATCCTGCTGACGGACGAGCGCACCCCGTACCTGGTCATCCGGGCGGCCATCGGCCGGCCGACCCCCATCCCGCGCGAGGGCCAGGTCACCCAACTGCGGCGCGACCAGGGGCTGGCCGGCTGGGTCATCACTCAGCGCAAGCCCACCATCGTGCCCGACACGACGCGCGATGAGCGCTGGGTGCATCTGGAGGGGACGCCGAACCCGCCGCGCAGCGCGCTGGCGGTCCCCCTGCAGGCCGGCGAGGATGTCCTGGGCGCGCTCTTCCTGTTCCATGACCAACTGGATTACTTCAACGACGGCCATTTGACGCTGGTGACGGCGGCGGCATCCCAGGTGGCCTCCGCCATTAACAACGCCACGCTGTACCGCCTCATCACCGAACAAGCCGAACGTCTGGGCACGATGTGGCGCCAGCAGAGGGAAGAGGCCTCGCGCAACGAGGCCATCCTGCGCTCCATCGCTGACGGCGTGCTGGTGAACGATGTGCATGGGCGGGTGATCCTGATGAACAGCGCGGCGGAGCGCATCCTGGAAGCGCGGGCCGAGACGGCGTTGGGGCAGGACGTGCGTAACTTCTTCGCCGCGGCGGAGCCGGAAGGCCGGCAGAGGGCTATCGATTCGGTGAACGCCATGCTGAAGGCCGGCCAGCCCCCGCAGGTGGTGCAGACCCAACTGGAGATCGGCGGGCGCATTATCAGCACCAACATCGCCCCGGTGCTCACCGAACAGGGCGAACTATTGGGCCTGGTCACGGTCCTGCGCGATATCACCCGCGAGGTGGAGGCCGACCGCGCCAAGAGCGAGTTCGTCTCGACGGTCTCCCACGAACTGCGCACCCCCATGACCTCCATCAAAGGGTACACCGACCTGCTGGTCATGGGCGCGGTGGGAGAGCTGAACGAGACACAACAGCGCTTCCTGAAGATCATCCAGGAGAACGCCAACCGGTTGACGTCTCTGATCAACGACCTGCTGGACATCAGCCGCATTGAGACGGGGCGCATCGAGCTGAACATGACGCCGGTGGACCTGGGTGAGCTGATCCGCTCGGTGGCCGCTTCCATGGCCGGCCAGGCGGCGCAGAACGGCCTGACCCTGGAAGCCCATGTGGATGAGGACCTGCCGCTCACCATGGCGGATAAAGACCGCCTGACCCAGGTGCTGGTGAACCTGGTCGGGAACGCGATACTGTACACGGACGCCGGCGGACGCGTGGACATCCGCGCTCGCCCGGTGGAATCCGCCGTGGTGGTGGAGGTGGCGGACACCGGCATCGGCATTCCGAAGGAAGACCTGGGCAAGATCTTCGACCGCTTTTACCGGGGCGAGTCGGAGCGCGTCCAGCAGTGCCAGGGCACTGGTCTCGGGCTGGCCATCGTGAAGTCGTTCGTGGAGATGCACGGCGGCCGCATCTGGGTGGAGAGCGAGCCGGGGCGGGGCAGTACGTTTACGTTCACCCTGCCGGTGCGCGATGTGGTGGTAAAGCCGCCGGCGCAGAGCCTGACATCCCCCGCGGACAAGGGGCACATGGAGGGGACATCATGAGCGACGTGATTCTGGTGGTCGAGGACGAACGGGACATCCGCGAGCTGATCGCCTTCACCCTGCGCTTCGGCGGGCTGAACGTCGAGGAGGCCAACGATGGGGAAAGCGGCATCGCCAAAGCGCGCGCCCTCCAACCGCGCCTCATCCTGATGGATGTGCGCATGCCCCGCATGACGGGCTTCGAGGCCTGCGAGAAGCTCAAGACGTATCCGGAGACGCGGGATATCCCCATCGTGTTTCTCTCGGCCAAGGGGCAGGCCGCCGAGATCCAGCGGGGGATGGAGCTGGGGGCGGTGGCTTATATCCTGAAGCCTTTCGCGCCGGATGAACTGCTCCAACAGGTCAAGGATTTGCTGGCGAAACTGGGTTCGCCGGCCGCATAAGCCGGCCTATCGGGAAATGGCTGGGACGCCATGAGCGCAATCGTCATAGACGGCAAACTCGTACATTACGAGGCGGTGGGACGCGGCAAGCCGGTCGTCTTTCTGCACGGCTGGCTCGGCTCATGGCGCTATTGGATGCACACCATGGAGGAGCTGTCCAGCCGCTGTCGCTGTTACGCCTTCGACTTCTGGGGGTTCGGGGATACGGAGCGCCGGCCGCCCTACTCCGACCTCAACGATTTCGTGATGCAGTTGGACGCCTTCCTGGAGGACATGGGTATCTGGCGCTTCAGCCTCATCGCGCACGGGCTGGGGGCCGTGGTGGGGGCGCGCTTCGCCGGCCTTTTTCCACAGCGCATCGAACGCTTCATGGCGGTCAGCCTCCCCATCGCGCCGGCCATGCTCAACCGCAAGGCGCTGGTCAGCGGCGGCAAAGGCCTGTTCGGCCTATTCGGATACCGCTGGAACGAGTACCCGGAGCTGGCCGGCGAGCTGGCCAAGACCGACCCACAGGTCGTCGAGCAAACCCTGGATGCGCTGGAGGACGTGGACATCCCGGCCGCCCTTTCCCTGCTCGATATGCCGGTGCTCCTGGTCTACGGCCGCAAAGACCCCATGGTCAAGCCGCTGGACGAATCGCTGATCCATCCGGAGCGCTATAACACGCGGGTGATCCACTTTGATGTGGCGCGCCACTTCCCCATGCTGGAGGAGCGCAGTAAGTTCATCCGCCTGATGAAAGATTTCTTCGAGGCCGGCGACGATCTGCGCAGTCTGGAGCTGAAGCAGGAATGGCGCCGGCGCACGCGATAGGAGAGCAGTCGTGCGGGCTGTGATCGTAGCCAATGGGATCATCGAGGACGAGGAGGGGGCAAAGGCCATTGCCGCCGGCGCGCCCCTGCTGATCTGCGCCGACGGCGGCGCCCATCACGTCATGCGCTGGGGCCTGCGGCCTCACACGGTCATCGGCGATATGGACTCGCTGGAGGAAGAGCCGCTCCGCCGGCTGGAGGAGGCCGGCGCCCTGCTCCTGCGCTATCCCAGCCGCAAGGACGAGACCGACTTGGAGCTGGCCCTGGATTACGCCGTCCGCCAAGGCGCCGATGAGATCCTCATCCTGGGAGCACTGGGCGGGCGGTGGGACCATACGGTGGCCAACATCCTCCTGCTGACCTGGCCGCGGCTGGAGGGCCGGGAGGTACAGATTATCGCCGGCCAGGAGCGGCTGTTCCTGGTGCGCCGGCAAGTTACCCTGCACGGCGCGGCCGGCGACATCGTCTCCCTGCTCCCCCTGTCCCCGGTGGTGGAGGGCATCGTCACCAGCGGGCTGGAATATCCC
>JACIWP010000176.1:2524-6935 GCA_014360855.1 Anaerolineae bacterium | reverse complement strand
CTGCCGGCGCCGGCGGCTGTCAGGCCCGATTCACGTCTCGATGAAATGGGATAATTGAGGGAGAGGGAGGAGAATCGTGCGCATCTGCCTTATCAGCGGCGAATTTCCCCCCATGCAGGGCGGGGTCGGCGATTTCACCTGGCGGCTGGCGGAGGCCATGGCGGCGAAAGGCCATCAGGTGATGGTGCTGACGTCACAGCAGGCCGCCGGCGCGGTCTGTCAGGGCTGTTCCGTGCGGGCGGAGGTGCCCCGCTGGAACTGGGGGTTCTGGGGGACCGCCCGCCGGCTGTTCGAGGAAAGCCGGCCGGACGTGGTGAACATCCAGTACCAGACCGCCGCCTACGGCATGCATCCGGCGGTGAACCTCTTCCCCTGGTGGTTGCGGCGCCGGCGGGAGCGGCCGGCGGTGGTGGTGACCTTCCATGACCTGCGGATGCCCTTCCTGTTCCGCGGCGCCGGCCCCTTGCGCCGGCGCGTCAACGACTTCCTGGCCCAGCAGGCCGACGGCGTCATCGCCACCAACGAGGAAGATTTCGCCCAACTGACCCTGCGGGCGCCGGCGGTGCCGCGCCGGCTCATCCCCATTGGCTCCAATATCCTGCCGCCGGCCAGCCCCGATTACTCGCGCGAGGCCTGGCGGGCGCGCTGGGGCATCCAGCCCCATGAGTTCGCCCTGGCCTATTTCGGCTTCCTCAACGTCACGAAAGGGGGCGAGGACCTCATCGGCGCGCTGGAACTGCTGGTGCGGGAAGGCCGGCCGGTCAAGCTCATTATGGTGGGGGGCAAGGTCGGCTCCAGCGATCCGACGAATTTGCTGTACCTGAACCGCGTCGAACAGCGCATCCGGCAGAGCCGGCTGGAGCCTTATGTGATCTGGACCGATTACCTGCCCAACGAGGAGGTCAGCGCCACCCTTTGGGCGGCGGACGCGGTGGTACTGCCCTATCGCGACGGCGTGTCCACGCGGCGGGGAACGCTGATGGCCGCGCTGGCCCACGGCCGGCCCATCGTGACCACCGCCCCACGCCTGCCGGCCCACTATTTCCAGGACGGGGAGAACCTCCTGCTGGTGCCGCCGGCCTCCCCGGAGGAGATCGCGCGCGCGGTACAGCGCTTGATGGAAGACGCCGGCCTGCGGGAGCGGCTGGGCAAAGGCGCCCTGGCGCTCTCGGAACGCTTCACCTGGCCGGCCATCGCAGAAGAGACCCTGCAGTTCTACATCGAACTGCTTTCCCGGCGGCACGGCACATGATGTTCGGCACCGTAGCCCCCTTCCCGGCATCCGATGTGCCCCGCCGGCGCTTTTCCGAACGATGGCACCCCTGGCTGGTGGCCTCCGTCGTCGCGCTCTTCCTGGCGCTGGGGGTCGTGTACGACGTCACGGTGCCCATCTTTGAGGCGCCGGACGAGATCCAGCATTTTTATTACATCAAGCACCTGGCGGATGGGAAAGGCCTGCCGGTGCAGGGGGCGGCCGAAAGCCGGCAGAGCTGGGCGCAGGAAGGAAGCCAGCCCCCGCTGTATTATTTGCTGGGAGCGCTGGTCATCCGGGGCATGGACACCAGCGACGCCGGCGAGATCATCTGGCTCAACCCGCAGGCGAACATCGGCACGCCGCGCTACCCCGGCAACAAAAACCGCATCATCCACACGGAGCGGGAGGATTTTCCTTATGAGGGGACGGTCCAGGCGGTGCATGTCCTGCGGCTGTATTCCCTGCTGTGGGGATGCGGCACCGTTGTAATGACCTACTTCCTGGCGCGGGAGGTCTTGCGCCGGCGCGACCTGGCCCTGCTGACGACGGCCTGCGTCGCATTCACCCCCCAGTTCATCTTCATCCACAGCGCCGTATCCAACGACAGCCTGATCACCTTCCTGAGCACCCTGGGGGTCTGGCTGATGGCGCGGATGCTGGGAAGCGAGCGGCCGGCCCGCTATGCGTTCCCTCTGGGATTGACGCTGGGACTGGCCCCCCTGGCCAAGCTCAGCGGGCTGGCCCTGTGGGGGATGGCCGGCCTGCTCCTGGCCTACCTGCTTTGGCGGCGACGGCTTTCCTGGCAGCAGGCGTTCCTGGCCGGCTGTCTGATGGCCAGCCTCGCCCTGCTGATCGCCGGCCCCTGGTTCGTCCGCAACCTCGCGCTCTACGGCGACCTGACCGGCCTGCGCCCGATGCTGGAAATCGTCGGCCGGCGCACCGACCGGCCGACCCTGGCGGACATCTGGGGCGAATTCCGCGGCCTGCGCATCTCCTTCTGGGGATTGTTCGGCTGGTTCAACATTCTCCTGCCCGAGGCCGTGTACAAGGTGCTGGACGGCATCACCCTGCTGGCCGGCCTGGGACTGGTCCTCGGAGCGCTGCGCCGGCGCAGTGCACCGCTGGCACGCCGGCCGGCCGCCGCCCTGATGGGCGCCTGGCTGACGCTGATGTGTATCTCCCTGTTGCGCTGGACCACCATCACCATGGGCACGCAGGGACGCCTGCTCTTCCCCGCCATGGCCTCGTTCATGATCCTTCTGGTGATAGGCCTGGCGCAGTGGTGGCCAGAAGAATGGCGGTTGCGGGGGCTCCTGCCCCTGCCGGCCGGCCTGCTGGCCCTGTCCATCCTCAGCCCCTTCCTGGTCATTCAGCCGGCCTACGCGCGCCCGCCGATATTGACGGAGCAGGAGGTGCCGGCCGCAGCGCGCATTGACCCCCTGACCTTCGGGAAAAGCATCCGACTGGTGGGCATGGAAATCTCAGGGGCGGAAGTACACCCCGGGGAAAGCGTGCATGTCACCCTGTACTGGGAGTGCCTGGCCTCCATGCAGGAGGATTACAACATCACCGTGAAATTGTGGGGCAGGGGCATGCAGATCGTCGGGGCAGTGGACACGTACCCCGGCTGGGGGATATACCCGACCAGCCTGTGGCTGCCCGGCCAGGTGGTGAAGGACCGGTACGAGATTGCCGTCGACCCCCAGGCATTGGCGCCCTCGCTGTTGCGCCTGGAAGTCGGCGTGTATCCCCTGGATACGATGGAGCGCCTGCCGGCCTACGACGCCGCCGGCCGACTGCTGTCCCTGCCCACGATTGCCGGCGTCCTCCGATTGGCGCCAAAGGGGCCGGCGTCGTATACTATCCCGTACCCGACGCGGTTCCGCTGGGAGAACGGGATGGTGTTGGCCGGCTACGCGCTGGATATGGCGCCGGCCGGCGCCAGCGGCATCCTGCAACTGCAGGCATTCTGGCATACAGAGCGCGCGCTGGAGGAGGAGTACACGGTCTTCGTCCACCTGGTGGATAGAGAGGGCCACATATGGAGCCAGCACGACAAGCCGCCCCTCGATGGGGATTACCCCACGTCGTTCTGGCGGCCAGGCGAAATGGTGATGGACACCTATTATCTCTCGCTGGCCGGCGTGCCGGCCGGCACCTACTGGCTGGAGGTGGGGTTATATCCTTCGGACAGCGCCACCCATCCGCTGGCGCTGGTGGACGATGGCGGAGCATCTCTCGGGAACCGAATCCGGCTGACACCCGTGCGGGTTCAGCAGTGAGGATAGGCAGGACACGGCATGCGGGCAAACCGGGCAGTAGATAGACTGCAGGAGATATTCTTTGGGCAGGACCGCCGGCTGGCCCTGGCGGCGCTGACGCTGGTGATCATCGGCGCCGGCCTGCTGGTGGGCGCCTACGTGGCCGCGCTGGGGCCACTGCTCGCGACGGCCTTCTCCATCGCCCTGGTAGCTGGCCTGCTGATGTTGCGCAGTACGCAGTGGGGCTTTTTCGCTGTGGTCACGGTGGCCTGTCTCCTGCCCTTCGGCGCCCTGCCGGTGGACATCGGCTTCCGGCCGACCTTCCTGGATCTGGTGCTGGTGGTGCTGTACTTCGTCTGGATCAGCGCCTATGTCACCGGCCGGCGCAAGGAGTTCATCGCCTCGCCGCTGGGATGGACGGTCTTCCTCTTCCTGGCACTGGCCTGCGCCTCGTTCATCGCCGGCCTGACCCATACCCGCCTGACGATGTACGTCCTGCGCCACTTCGCTGAAATCCTCATCGCCATCGGGCTGTTCTTCGTGGTGCTGAACACCATCCGCACGCCGGCACAGCTCCGCCAGGTCCTGCAGGCCACTGCCCTGGCCGGCTCGGCCGAAGCGGCCATCGGCATCTTCCTGTACTTCATCCCGCCGGCATGGTCCATCCGCCTGCTCTCCGCCCTGGGGCGCTTCAACTACCCCACCGGCGCCGGTGTCCTGCGCTATATCGAGGACAATCCCGAACTGCCCATGCGCGCCATCGGCACGTCCGTGGACCCCAACGTCCTCGGTGGGCTGATGGTGCTTATCGGGGGACTGCTGGTCCCTCAGCTCTTTGCCCGCCGGCCGCTGTTCCGCCGCTGGATAAGCGCCGGCATGCTCCTGCTGGTGGTTA
>JACIWP010000176.1:0-2514 GCA_014360855.1 Anaerolineae bacterium | reverse complement strand
CTATTCGCGCGCCGCCCTGCTGGGATTTGCGGCCGCTTCCCTGCTGGTAGCGCTCCTGCGCTACCGCAAACTGCTCATCCTGCTGGTCATCGCCGGCCTGCTTTTCCTCCTGCTCCCGCAGACCCAGGACTATGTGACGCGCCTGATCGAGGGGTTACAGGCGCAGGACCGCGCCACGCAGATGCGCCTGGGCGAGTACAAGGATGCCCTCATCCTCATCTCCCGCTACCCCTGGTTCGGCGTGGGATTCGCCGGCACCCCCGATATTGACACCTATTTGGGCGTCTCCAGCGCCTATCTGCTGATGGCCGAACAGATGGGTCTGGTCGGGGTGGGCGTGTTCCTGCTGTTCCTGGTGCGGCTGTACCTGGCGGTCTGGCGGGGATGGCGGCGCGTGCGCGCCCAGGGAGATGAAGAGCTGGAACCGCTGATGCTGGGCGCCTGGGCCGGCCTTTCCGGCGCGCTGGTGGCCGGCGTCCTGGACCATTATTTCTTCAACTTTGACTTCCCGCATTCGGTGACCCTCTTCTGGCTGTTCATCGGCTGGTGCGCCGCGGCGGCGTATATGGCCCTGCAGGCGCCGGCCTCATCCGTACCTGGTGGAGGAGCGCATGCCGCTGGTTGAGGAGTTTGTGAAAGCCTTTGATGTCTGGGACGTGGCCCAGCCGTATATCGAGCGCATCGTGGAAGAGCCGGAAATGCGCCTCATCGTCGCCATGCGCGGACAGGCGCTGGCGGTCGAAGAGGTTGCCGAACGTCTGGGGATGGCGCCGGCGGAGGCCGCGGCGTTCCTCGAACGCTGTTATCAGCGCGGCGTGGTGCATAAGCAGGAGGGAGAAGACGGCCTCCGATATGCGCCGGCCGATTTCTACACCCGCCTCGACTATTTCATCCGCTTCGGCGAATGGAAGCAGTTGCCGGCGGAGGCCCGCCGTGCCCTGGATGAGCGCTATGTGCGCGAATACGCCGCCCGGGTGCGCCCGACGGTCGAGGCGCGCATGCGCGGCGAGGAGACCGAAGCGCATCTGCACAACGACGCGGTGATGCTCCTGCCGGAAGTCGAGGAGATGGTCGAGGCGGCCCAGGAGATCATCGTCCTGCCGTGCGACTGCCGGCTGGCCGGCGAACACTGCGACCGCCCTATTGAGGTCTGCATCTGGATGGATGACTTGGCGCGCGGCATGCTGGCGCGGGGGCACGGCCGGCGGATCACTTCCGAGGAAGCGCGCCAACTGCTCCGCTGGGCGGACAAAAAGGGCCTGATGCACACGGCCGACCCGGACTGGCGGGAACACGGCCTGACCGCCATCTGCAACTGCTGTGCCTGCGACTGCTATCCCTTCCGCGCCGCCGGCATGCTGGGGAGCAAGGGAACCTGGCCGCGCTCGCGCTATGTCGCCGCGTATGACCGGGACAGGTGCAATCTGTGCGGCGCCTGCGTGCGGCGCTGTCATTTCGGCGCCTTCTCGTTCGATGGAACCACTGTTATGGTGGAGGGGAAGGAGCGCCGCAACGTGGTGTATGAGCCGGCGCTCTGCTGGGGCTGTGGGCTGTGTGCCAACACCTGCCCCACCCAGGCCATCCGCATGGAACCGCTCTCCTCCGGAGGGGATTCTTCCGCATGACGCGCATCGTGCGGGTGCTGGCTGTGCCGGCCTCTGGCGGCTATTACTACGAGGACCTGGCCGCGCTTCAGGCGCGCCATATCCCGGTCGAAGAGCGCTACACCGCGCCGGCGGTCACGCCCGGCTTCCGCTTCGTGCGCGAGCCGGCCGAGGCGGTCTCGGTGGGCCTGGTGCTGGACGACGGCCAGGTAACCTGGGGGGACTGCGTCGGTGTGGCCTACAGCGGCACGGCCGGCCGCTTCCCGCCCTTCCGCGCCGCCGAGGGGACGGCGGTCATCCAGCAGGTGGTGGCGCCGTTCCTGGAAGGCCGGCCGGTAGCTAGCTTTCGCGAGCTGGCCGGCGGTCTCGATACCCTGCGCCAGGTGGTGGAGGAGCGCCGGCCCCTGCCGCGCCCGCCGCGCGCCGGGCGCCTTTCGCGGCGCGAGTTCCTGACCGCGCCGGCGCGCCTGCTGGCACCGGAAGAAGAGCCGCCGATGGAAACCGTGCGTCAGGAGCGACCCCTCCACCCGGCCATCCATTACGGCGTCACGCAGGCGCTCCTGCGTGCTGTGGCGCTGTCGCGCCGGCTGACCATGGCGGAAGTCATTGCGGAGGAATGGGGACTGCCGGCGCCCGAATCCCCGGTGCCCATTCATGCGCAGTGCGGCGGTGACCGCTATCACGGCGCGGACAAGATGATCGCGCGCCGGCTGGCCTCCCTGCCGCATGCCCTGGTAGACGATATTGATGAGCAGTTAGGGCCGAATGGGGGGCGCTTGATCCAGTACGCCCGATGGCTGCGCAGTCGCGTCGAGGCCCTTGGTGGGCCGGAGTACCGCCCGACCATCCATTTGGACGTGCACGGCGCGCTGGGTAAAATCTATAACAACGTGCTGGGCAAGGTGTTGGG
>JACIWP010000175.1 GCA_014360855.1 Anaerolineae bacterium | reverse complement strand
GACGACCGCCCGGCTCAGTCGTTCGTCGGCATCCGTCATGCCCGACCTGCTCCGAGTATCGCTCTCACAGACTGCCGTCCGGGCAGGATATCCCCTAGTGAACAATTCCCCCATCCAGCCTAGCCAGATTATACCGCCGGCCGGCGGGGTTTGTCAACAGGACTTTGGGTGAGGATGCCGGGAAAAGTTATGAAGCATGGTTTGCCGGGCGCTGGAGCAAACGGGTAATCCACGGTATAGGGATGGGATTTCGGCATCCAGTTTAGGAGCCGGCCCCCTGCGCCGCCCGAAAGCGCTCGGCGAAACGGGCATTGGCCGCGCGCAGGGCATTCTCGGGATTGATGCCCCGCCGGCGCGCCGAGTCCACCAGGGCAAAGAGCAGTTCCCCCAGCAGTTCCTCATCCCCATCCGCAACCGCCAGCCACTGCTGGAAGAGCTGGCTCAGCCGGCCGCCGGCCGCCGGCTCGTATCCCACGCGCGCCGCCCGTTCCTGATACGTCAGCGCCTGCGAGAGGGCCGGCAGGCTGGCCGGCACCCCTTCGAACAGCCGGCGGTGGTCCTCCGCACTTCGCTCCTGGCGCTTGATCTGCTCCCAATTCACCATCACCTCTTCCGCATCGCGCACCTTCACATCCCCGAAGACATGGGGATGGCGCCGGCGCAGTTTGGAGATGATGCCGGCAAACACCTCTGTGGGCTTGAACTCCCCCTCCTCGCGGGCGATCTGGATATGCAGGGCGATCTGCAGGGCCAGGTCCCCCAGCTCCACGCATAAGTCGTCCGTATCATCGCGGTCCAGGGCATCCAGCACCTCGTAGGCCTCGTCCAACAGGTGGGTGCGCAGGGTGCGGTGCGTCTGCTTGCGGTCCCATGGACAGCCATCCGGCGCCCGCAGTCGCGCCACAATGGTCTGCAATCCCTCCCAGGAACAGCCGTAGGGCAGTGGTGGGACGTAGACGGTGGTCAAATGGTCGATGGCCGGCTGTCGGTCCAATTCATACAAGGGGATGTGCCGAACCGCCTGCTCCGCAGTGCCGGCGGCCCGCACCAGTGCGATCCCATGTTCATCGGGGTACAGCTCCCCCAACGTCAGCTTGACATCGCTGGCCACCTCCCGGCTGTACACCTGCCCGACGATGACCCCCCGCTCGGGATCGATGCGCGGGTACGGCTGGGTGATGAGGTCCAGGGCGTCCACCACCTGCACGCCCTGGAGAAATTCCAGCCCCAGAGCGGTCAGGGTTGGCTCGATGAAGCTCAACCCCTCGACGATGCGCACCTCGATGCCCTCCGCCGGCGACCGCTCCAGCAGGAGCTGGGTGGTGACTTCCCCCACCAGGGGGTGACCCGGCACCGCGAAGTACACATCGGCGCCGGCGCGCTCCCGGGCCATGCGCATCAGCTCGCCGGCGATGGCCTCGTACACTTCCGGCAGGGTATCTTTTTCCTCGTACACGTGGTCAAAGGTGTACACTTTCCCACAGCAGGTCTGTATATACGGCAGGATAGGATGCCGGCCGGTGCGCAAATACACCGCATCCGCCTGCCGCAGTATCTGGTCCGCCTCGCGGGTCAAATGGGCTGGGTTGCCCGGACCCAGGCCGATAATGACAATGCCCATAGAGCACCTCGCAGGGAAATGGAAATGTGGGAAGGGGAGACCCCATCCATGCCGGAGTATAATGCCGGGAGATGCCGGCGTCAAACCGGCATTGGACAATAACTCCTTAAAAATTGCCGCCGGCGGCCGGTTTTAAGCTTGGGATATCCCTCCCCCTACAATTAGTATGCCCTTTTCCACTTTTCCACTACAGGTTGTGGAAAAGTATCTTCGGAGGCGCCGGCCGGCGGGCCGGAAAATGCTCCCGGAAGGCCCCCAAGCCCCATCCGGGGCATTGCCAAAAAACGCAGTTTCTGCTATGATAATCATCGGTTGCCCAGACACCCCACTGCATCGTCTGCGGCACTTCTCCCAGCTTTACCGCGTGAGGTCAGCGGTACGCGCCCCATCCACTGGCCTCTCCAAAAACAAGGTGACAAAAACGGTACCAACATTTCTGCGCAAGGAGAGGACACGTCCTGTTCCTGAAACCGCTGATACAGCGTGTCTCTTATTGTAGAGCGCCGGTGGTCCTTCCGCGGAATGGGGAAATCCTTGTCGTTATAGCACAGCGGCCTATCTTCTCAAGAAAAAGCACAAAAAAGATACGTTTCTATCCTGGCTCGTAGCACACTGCAGACACACGACCATGCCCACATTGTGGAGTTGTGAGCACATGAATCCCAACCAGATATGGCAGGCGGCACTGGGCGAGCTCCAGTTGCAGATGACGCGGGCTACATTCGAGACCTGGGTCAAGCAGACATCGGTCATTGGGTTCGAGGATGGGGTTTTTATCATCGGAGTACAGAGCAACTTCGCCAAGGAATGGCTGGAAAACCGCTTATTGGGGCTGATCAAGCGCACGCTGACCAACCTCATGGGGCGCTCGGTCGAGGTGCGCTTTGCCGTTCATCCCAAGAGCTATGAGTTGAGCGAGCAGGAAGCCGGCCCTCTTCTTACCGACACCCTCTGGACGCCGGCGGCCTATGCGCGTTCCAGCGCTGAGGCCCAGCTCAACGAGAAATACACCTTCGAGACCTTTGTCGTCGGCCCCAACAACCGGCTGGCCCATGCGGCGGCGCGCTCCGTGGCGGAGCGGCCGGCGGCGGCCTATAACCCCTTATTCCTGTACGGCGGCGTCGGCCTGGGGAAAACCCACCTGCTCCATGCCATCGGCCACTATGCCTTACAGCACGGCAGAAGCGTGCGCTATGTCTCGTCCGAACAGTTCACCAATGAGCTGATCAACGCCATCCGCAACCAAACCACCGTGCAGTTCCGAGAGAAATACCGCTCGATCGACGTGCTGTTGATCGATGACATCCAGTTCATCGCCGGCAAGGAAAGCACCCAGGAGGAGTTCTTCCATACCTTCAACGCCCTGCACGCCGCCAACCGCCAGATCGTCATCACCAGCGACCGGCCGCCCAAGGCCATCAACGCCCTGGAGGAGCGGCTTCGCTCCCGCTTCGAAGGCGGTCTCATGGCGGACATCAGCCCGCCCGATTTCGAGACCCGCCTGGCCATCCTGCGCAATAAGGCGGATACGCACAACATCACGGTGCCCGACGCGGTGCTGGAGTTCATCGCCCGCAAGGTGCAGAGCAACATCCGCGAGCTGGAAGGAAGCCTCAACCGGGTCATCATCTATGCCAACATGATGGGCGCGCCGCTGACAGTGGATCTGGCGGCCCAGGCACTGCAGGATATCGTCCTGCGCGCGCAGAACCTGGACCCGGAGGCCGTTCTGCGCGCTGTCGCCGGCTACTACCATCTGCGGGTCGAGGACCTGCTGGGCAAAAAACGAAGCAAAGAAATCGCCTTCGCCCGTCAGATGGCCATGTATCTCCTGCGATCCGAACTGGAGCTTTCTCTCCCACAGATCGGCGAGCGGTTGGGCGGGCGCGACCATACCACGGTGCTCTACGCCTGCGAGAAGCTGGGCCGGCTCATCGAAGAGGACGCCGGCGTGCGGCGAGACTACCTCAACCTGCGCGAGGCCCTGAACCAGCCGGCGCAGGGCAGTCACTCCATCCCGCACGCTGTGGATAAAGCGCTCAAAACTGTGGATAAATAGCCCGTTTTGGGGATAACTTTGGGGAATAGAAAGCCCGCCGGCGCTATAAAGGGCCGGCGGGCTTCTTTCATGCCCGGGGAGGGGTATAAATTTATGCCTTCCCCATGGGGGAACAACGAGATATAGGGCTGTGGAAAACCTGCCACAGCAATCCACAGCAGTCGGTTATCCCGTTTCGATGCCACATATCGGCATAGGACTTTTCCACAAGGCACTGCGCTTCCTGCACACCTTGTCCAGAGGAAAGGAGATGCTCCTCATCCCTCCGTATCTGTCATCTAGCTATACGACGAGCACTGTCCCCAATATATCGGGGGGCCGGGCCGGTTGTCCACTTATCCCCAGTCCTTACTATAACGACTACTATAACTAATATGCTCTACCAAGGGATATATATGATTGAGATCTTGATACGAGCGCGCCGCGCTTCCCTTTCCGGTTTCAGAAACCGGCCTGCTCTGTGGTATAATGCTTGCGGGTGGCCAGGCAGAAACGGAGGTGCAGGATGGGGCTGTGGGATAAGATACGACAGACGCTGGGCGGAAGGCGTGCGGAGGCCGGCGATGTCTTCGCCTACTGGGTGTATGTCCGGTGTGGGAAGTGCGGCGAAACCATCCGCACACGGGTGGATCTGCGCAACGACCTGAGCCTCCAGGAAGGAGGAGAGGGGTATTTCACCCATAAAACCCTGATCGGCCGCAAGCGCTGTTTCAACCCCGTGGAGGTGTATCTCTATTTCGACGCCAACCGCCAGCTCGTCGAACGGGTGATCGAGGGAGGGACCTTTATCGATCCATCGGAATATCGAGAGGATTGATGCCTCCAGCAAACGTGCTGTCAAGGGGATGATCGCATGACGGAACATCTTGCCAATCGCTGCCGGCTGTTCAGCGGCCAGGCCCATCGTGACCTCGCATGCGAGATCGCGGCGTATTTGGGCATCCCTCTCAGCCCTTCGGAAACCCGGCGCTTTTCCAACGACAATCTTTTCGTCCAGCTACGGGACAGCGTGCGGGAAAAGGATGTCTATATTGTCCAGCCGCTGTCGCCGCCGGCCAACGAGCACCTGCTGGAACTGCTCCTGATGTGTGATGCCGCGCGCGGCGCCTCGGCCCGCCGCATCACAGCGGTGATTCCCTATTTTTCGTACGCCCGTTCCGACAAGAAGGATGAACCGCGCATTTCTATCGCCGCCCGCTTGATCGCGGATTTGCTGGTCACCGCCGGCGCGAACCACGTCATCACCATGACCCTGCACTCCCCGCAAGTGCATGGCTTTTTCAGCGTCCCGATGGACCATCTCTCCGACCAGCCCATCTTCATCGAATACCTGCGGCAGAAGGACTTGTCGCGTGCTGTGCTGGTGGCGCCGGACATGGGGCGCGCCAAACAGACCAGCAAGCTGGCGCGCCAGCTCGGCGTTCCCATGGCGGCGGTCAGCAAACAGCGCATTGACGATGCCCACGTGCAGGTGGATTCCCTGATCGGCGAAGTGCACGGCATGGACGCCATCATTTACGACGACGAGATCGCCACCGCCGGCACGATGGTGGGTACCGCACAGTTGTTGTACGAACGCGGGGCGCGCTCCATCACACTGGTGTGCGCTCATGGGCTGTTCACGGGGCCGGCCATTCAGCGCCTGCAGAGCCTCGACCTGAAGGAGATCATCACCTCCAATACGGTGCCCATCCCCGAGGAAAAACGGCTTCCCAACATGACCATCCTGTCGGTGGCGCCGGCCTTTGGGGAGACCATCCGCCGCAACGTCGAGGGCGGTTCCGTCCAGCCCCTCTTCGCGTACTGACGTTCTGGGACAGGGAAGGCACGGGTTGTGTATCTGAAGCATCTGGTCCTGGTCAACTTTCGCAATTACCGCCATCTCGATCTGGCTTTTCCCTGTCCCCTGACCATCCTGCAGGGCCCCAATGCCCAGGGCAAGACCAATTTGCTGGAGGCCGTGTATCTGCTGGCCACCAGCAAGTCCCCACATGCCCAGACGGACCAGCAGTTGATCGCCTGGAGCGCCGGCAGTGAACCCCTGCCCTTCGCCCGGCTGATGGCCGAGATCGAGAAGCGGGGGGAATCGCGCCGGCTCGAACTGATCATAGCGCCCACCCAGCAGACGAACGGGCAAATGGTCTTCCGCAAGCAGATCCGCATTGATGGTGTTCCCAAGCGCGCCCTGGACCTGCTGGGAGAGCTGAAGGTGGTCATGTTCTGGCCGGAGGACATCGAGCTGATCGCCGGCTCGCCGGCCGGCCGCCGGCGCTATCTGGATGTCATGCTCTGTCAGGTGGACCGCTCCTACTGCTCTCACCTGATGCAGTACAATCAAGTGCTGGAGCGGCGGAACCGTCTGCTCCGCATCCTGCGGGAGGCCGGCGGAGACCTGGAACAGTTGGTCTTCTGGGATGCCAGGCTGGCGGAACATGGGGGCGCACTGCTGGCGCGCCGGCTCTCTGCCGCGGCGCAGTTGGCCAGCTTGGCCGCGGAGTTCCAGAGTCAGCTCACCGCCGGCGGGGAGGCACTGGAGATGCGCTACCGCTCCACGCTGTTCGATGGAGGGACGGAAACCCCTTCCGCGCCGGCCGAGCTTGCGGAGCAGATGCTGGCGAAGCTGACCGCCAACCGCCGGCGGGAGATCGCCGCCGGCCAGACCCTGATCGGGCCGCATCGCGACGACCTGATTTTCGCTATTGACGGCTATGACCTGCGCGCCTTCGGCTCTCGCGGCCAACAGCGCACCACTGCTCTGGCGCTGAAGCTGGCCGAGGCGGAGTTCATCCGGTGGGAGACGGGGGAGACGCCCCTCTTACTGCTGGATGACCTGATGTCGGAGCTGGATGAGCCGCGCCGGCGCTATATGGCAGAACTGCTGGCCGGCGCCCACCAGGCTATCATCACCACCACCGATTTGCGCGATTTTCCCGAGGCCTTTTTACACCGGGCTGAGGTCTGGCACGTGCGGCAGGGAAACCTGATCCCGCACGCGCAGTGGAATGATCACGAGAGGAATTCATTTCAGGAGCATCATGAGGAGGCAGGAGATGCCGATCAATCTGCCGGCCAGGCATAACGAACACCTGCAAAGGTTGATGGAAAAGGTCAACACCGACGCGGAACTGCATCAGCTCTGGCAGTGTGCCAATATCAACGCTGTGGACCGTTCGGGCATCAGCGATCACGGCGAGGTGCATATCCGCATTGTCGCCAACGCCGCGCTGAAGCTCCTGCGTCTGCTGATAGAGGCCGGCATCAAGCCCAGCGTGCAGGTC
>JACIWP010000174.1 GCA_014360855.1 Anaerolineae bacterium | reverse complement strand
GCCGTAGGCGGCGGTCTGGTACTGGATGTTCACCACGTCCGGCCGGCTTTCCTCGAACAGCCGGCGGGCGGTCTTCCAGAATCCCCAGTTCCAGCGGGACACCTCTGCCCGCACCGAACAGCCCTGGCAGGCCGCGCCGGCGGCCTGCTGTGACGTCAGCACCATCACCTGATGGCCCTTCGCCGCCATGGCTTCCGCCAATCGCCAGGTGAAGTCGCCGACCCCGCCCTGCATGGGGGGAAACTCGCCGCTGATCAAGCAGATGCGCACGCCTTATCCCTCCCGCCATTCCTCAATCCAGGTGTGCATGGGGCAGCGCGCCGGCCGGCGCCGGCAGGGATGCCGGCCGCAGTCCGGAGCGCAGGACCCGGGCATAGGCCCGCATACGCGCCATCCGCATGGGCCGTTTATGGCCCAGGAGCGCCTTCACCCCCTCCACGCACCATTCCCAGGCGAAGCACGCCAGCAGGAACCCGCGCAGGATTTCGCCGCGCCGCCGGCCGAACCATTTGCGGAAGAACTCCACCTTGCTGGTGTGGAACAGGATCAGCCGCTCCGCGGCCACCTGGCCGCTGGACTGCGCCTCATGGTGAATCACCGCCGCTTCCGGGAAATAGACCAGGGGCCAGCCGGCCTGGCGCATGCGCCAGGCATAGTCCAGCTCCTCGGAATACATGAAGAAGCGCTCGTCCAGCAGTCCCACGCGCTCCACCACCTCGCGCCGCAGGAGCAGGCAGGCCCCCACCAGCCAGTCCACGGCATGGGGCTGGTCATCGGGCACATCGGCCATATGGTAGCGCTGAAGGAGCCGGGCATGCGGGAACCAGCGCTGGAGGGGGGTGCTCTCCACAAAGGCTGTCGCATAGGTGGGGAAGCGCCGGCGCGAGGACTGCCGCCGGCCGTCGGGGAAACGCAGTTGCGGCCCCAGCCCCCCGATGTCCGGGTGGGCGTCCATGTAGGCCAGCATGGCTGGCAGAGCATCTCCCACAATCTCGGTATCCGGGTTCAGGAGGAGGATATAGCGGCCGCGAGCGAGGCGGAGGGCCTGATTATTGGCGCGCGTGAAGCCGGCGTTCTCCGTATTGGCGATCAACTGCACCCAGGGGAACTCCGAGCGCACCATCTCCGCGGTGGCATCCTGCGAGGCGTTGTCCACCACGATGACCTCGTACGGGCGGGGGCCGTGGGCCGGCAGGCCGCCCATGCTGGCAGTGATGGAGCCCAGACAGCGCCGCAGGAGCTCCCGCACGTTCCAGCTTACAATAATGATGGAAAGGTCAGCGTCAGCGGATGAGGCATGTGCGGAGGCAGTGGTCTCATTCATACGTCGCGGTCAAGCAAGGCGGTGACCAACGCCAGCAGATAGCGCTTCTCCTCGACATCGGGGAGCGGGGCCAGGGCCTGGCGGGCGCGTTCGGCGAACTGGCCGGCCTCGCGCCGGCAGTCCTCCACCGCCGGCGAAGAGCGGATATCCTCCACGATCTCGGCAATGGCGCGCTCTCGCTCCGCCGGCTCCGCCTGCAGGGCGCGCTCCAGGCGCTCCCGTTCGTCCGGGTAATGACGCAGGAAATAGTACACCGGCAGGGTGACGATGCCCTGGCGCAGGTCACTGCCGGTCGGTTTGCCCAGCCGGCGCTCGTCACCGACGATATCCAGCAGATCGTCCTGGATCTGGAAGGACATGCCCAGGTTCTTCCCGTATTCCCGCAGTGCCTGGATGGTGGCCGCGTCGGCGCCGCTGAGGGTAGCGCCGGCTTCCGTGGAAGCGGCGAACAGCGAGGCGGTCTTGCTGAAGATGCGCCGGTAGTAGCTCTCCAGGTCCTGGTCCAGGTGATAGGCGCCGAAGAGCTGATACAGCTCCCCCTCGCAGATGGTCATCAGCGTCTCGGCAAAGATGGTGACGACGCGGGTATTCTCGGTTTCCGCGGCGAACTTGGCGGCGCGAGCGAAAAGGTAATCGCCGGCCAGCACCGTGGCGGACGCCGGCCAGGTGGCGTTGAGGGTGCGCCGGCCGCGCCGCACCGTCGCCCCATCAATCAGGTCATCATGCACCAGCGTGGCCGTGTGCAGGGTCTCCACCGAGGCCGCCAGGGAGATGACCCGTTCCAGCGGCGCGCCGGGGTGAATGCGCGAGGCAAAGATGACCAGTGCCGGCCGCAGGCGCTTGCCGCCGCTGTCCAGCAAATTGCGGAGGCCCTGCCCCAGGGGCAGGAACATCTCGTCCACCCCTTCGCGCAGTTTCTCCTCCACCAGGAGTAACGTCGGTTGGATCGTCGCCAGAATGTCTTTTACCGCCAGCTCCACAGGCACTCCTTCATACGACAAGTATTCCCAGTCCAGGCAGTTTATGCCGGCAGTCGGAACAGCCGGCGAGCATTCTCCGTCGTCAGCCGGGCAATTTCCTCCGCCGGCCGCTGGCATAGAGATGCCATCTTTTCGACTACCAACGGCAGGTAGGCCGGCTCATTGCGCTGACCCCGATATGGGTGCGGCGCCAGGTATGGGCAGTCGGTCTCCACCACCAGCCGCTCCAGCGGCAACTGCGGGAGCATGGCCGGCAGACGGCGCGCGTTGGTGAAAGTTACCGGCCCCCCGATGGCGATATAGCCGCCCAGTTTCAGCACGCGCTGCGCGATCCCCAGGTCGCCCGAAAAGGCGTGGAAAAGTATCGGCAGGTCATGCCCTTCCGCGCGCCATTGTCCCAGTATGGCCAGCACATCCTCATGGGCGTCGCGGTCATGGATGATGACCGGCAGACCCAGTTCCGCGGCCAGCGCCAACTGCCGGCGGAACGCCGCCTGCTGGATGGGCCGCGGCGACAGGTCGCGGTAGTAGTCCAGCCCGATCTCGCCGATGGCGACCACGCGCGGGTGCTGGGCCAGCCGGCGCAGTTCCTGCCAGGCATCGTCCGTCAGACTGCTCGCCTCATGGGGATGAATCCCCACGGCGGCGAAAATCCCCGGGTGCGATTCGGCCAAGGCGATTGCCCGCCGGCTCGATTCCAGGTCGGCTCCCGGGTTGATGATATACGCCACGCCGGCCTCCCGGGCCCGCCGGATCACCTCCTCGCGATCGGCGTCGAAATCGTCGAAGTCCAGATGGGCATGGGTATCCACCAACATAGCGGCCGCTATTTCCTGGGCGCCTGCAGGCCGGCCAGGGCCAGGCCCTCTTCCAGGATTTTCTGCACCTTATCCTGGTGCGTGGTCTCCGTGTACACCCGGATGATAGGCTCCGTGCCGGAGAAACGGATGAGCAGCCATCCGCCGTCCTCCAGGTGGAAGCGGAAACCGTCGGTGGTGTCGAGACTGCGGACGGCCAGGCCGGCGATCTGGGTCGGGTGGGCCTCTCGCACGCGCGCCACCACCTCGTCGCGCCGCTCCGGCGGGAACGGCACGTCAATGCGGTCATAGTAATGCGGCCCCACCTGGGCATACAGATATTCGATCAGCTCCGAGGGTTTCTTGCCCAGCTTGACCATCAGGTCCAGGATAAAGAGGCCGGCCAGGATGCCGTCGCGCTCCGGGATATGGCCCTTGAAGCCAAAGCCGCCGCTCTCCTCGCCGCCCATGATGGCGTCCGTTTCCAGCATCTTGGGCCCCACATATTTGAACCCCACCGGGGTCTCGTACACCGGCAGGCCGTATTTCTCCGCCAGCTTATAGGCCATCACCGTGGTGGTCAGGGTCTTGACGATGGGGCCGCGCATGCCGCGCACCTCCAGCAGGTAGAGCAGGAGCAGGGCATAGACCTGGAGCTGATTGATGAAGACACCCCGTTCGTCCATGACCCCAATGCGGTCGGCATCGCCGTCGTTGGCCAGTCCCACATCGGCCCGATGCTCCAGAATGGCGTTGCGCAGGATATGGAGGTTGTGGTCAATCGGCTCCGGGTTGTGCATGCCCGGGAAAATGGGGTTGCGGAAGCCGTTGACCTGGATGACCTGGGTCCGGCCGCCGGCCAGCAGTTTGGGGAAATAATCAATGCCGGCGCCGTACATCGGGTCCACCACGATCTTCAGGCCGGCATCCTTGATGGCCTGGATGTCCACCAGCTTGTGGAGCTGGGCCATATAGGCCGGCTCGGGATCGAACAGCTCCACCAATCCCTTATCGAGGGCCTCCTGCAGGGGCATGGGAGTGACCGGCCGGCCCTCGGCCTGGATGGCGGCGATGCGCTCCTCCAGCGCGGCGATGACCTCGGGCGAGGCGGAGCCGGCGTATTCCGGCTTGTATTTGTAGCCGTTCCAGATGCCGGGGTTGTGGCTGGCGGTGATGACCACCGCGCCGGCGGCCTGGCGGTCCAGGATGGAGAACGAAATGGTCGGGGTGGGCGCCGGCCGGTCGCACAAATAGGCCTTGATGCCCTCGGAGGCCACAACGGTGGCCACGGCCTCGGCAAAGCGCTCCGACTGGAAGCGGGTGTCGTAGCCCACCACCAGCCCGCGGCCGGCCATGCCGGTGTCATGCAGGTAGCGCGCAGTCGCTTTAGCGCAGATGCGCACGTTCTCAAAGGTGTAATCCTCGGCGATAATGGCTCGCCATCCGTCGGTGCCGAATTTGATGCGAGTAGTCATGGGGGTTCCTCCGCTGGTGTTATTTCAGGGTACTGCGCAGGCGTTCCAGATCGGCCTCGACCATCATCTGCACCAGCTCCTGGAAGTTTACCGTGGGCCGCCAGCCCAGCTTGGCGTGGGCTTTGCTGGCATCGCCCACCAGCAGGTCCACCTCCGCCGGCCGGAAGTACTGCGGGTCCACGCGCACAAAGTCGCGATAATCCAATCCCACGTAGCTGAAAGCCACCTCGCACAGCTCGCGCACCGAATGGGTCTCTCCCGTGGCGATGACGTAGTCATCCGGCTCGTCCTGCTGAAGCATGAGCCACATGGCGCGCACGTAGTCGCCGGCGTACCCCCAGTCGCGCCGCGCCTCCAGGTTGCCCAGGCGCAGTTCGTTGTCCAGCCCCAGCTTGATGCGTGCCACGCCGTACGAGACCTTGCGCGTGACGAATTCCAGCCCCCGCCGCGGGCTTTCATGGTTGAACAGGATGCCGGAGCAGGCGAACAGGTTGTAGCTCTCGCGGTAATTCACGGTGATCCAATGGCCGTAGACCTTCGCCACGCCGTAGGGACTGCGCGGGTAAAAGGGCGTCTGCTCGTTCTGCGGCACCTCGCGCACCTTGCCGAACATCTCCGAACTGGAGGCCTGATAGAAGCGGATGCTCGGGTCCACGATGCGGATGGCGTCCAGCATGCGGGTGACGCCCAGGGCGGTGCACTCACCGGTGAGCACCGGCTGTTGGAAAGAGGTGGGCACGAAGGACTGCGCGGCCAGGTTGTAGACCTCGTGCGGCCGGCACTGCTGGAGGATCTGGATCAGCGACACCTGGTCCAGCAGGTCTCCCTGCACCAGCTCGATTTTATCCTGAATATGCTGAATACGCTCGAAGTTCACCGTGCTGGTGCGGCGCACCATGCCGAAGACACGGTATCCCTTTTCGAGCAGAAATTCCGCCAGGTACGAGCCGTCCTGGCCGGTGATGCCTGTGATCAAGGCTCTTCGTTGTTCGGACATCGCTTACTGCCTCTCCAGGGATTTACGGACTTCCGCTCTCCAATAGTCCAGGATATCTTTCAGGCTCTGTTCGAAGGGTATTTCCGGTTTCCAGCCCGTCCGGGCGTGGAACTTGCTGAAGTCGGCGCGGATGCAGGGAATGTCCACCGGGCGGGCCTGGGCGGGGGATTCCTCACAGCGCAGAGGGATGGTGCTCAGGCGCAGGAGGCCTTCCAACAGCTCGCGGATGGAGCGCGCCTGTCCCGAACCGATGTTGTAGACCTCGCCGGCCTCCCCCTTGACCACCGCCAGGTAATAGGCGCGCACCACATCGCGCACATCGCTGAAGTCGCGGCTCACGTCCAGGTTGCCGACGCGGATGACTGGCTCGCGCCGGCCGGCTTCCGCCTCCGCAATCTGATGGGCGAAATCAGGCGCCACGAATCCCAGGCGCTGGCGCGGGCCAATGTGATTGAACGGGCGCACCCGCACCACATCCAGGCCGTAGCTCAAATGGTACTGCAGGCCCAGCATATCCTGAGTGATCTTGCTGACGGCGTACGGGTTGAGGGGGCGGAAGGGCTGTTCCTCGCGGATGGGAAGCTCCTCCGGCTGGACCAACCCGTACTCCTCGCCCGAGCCGACCACCAGCAGGCGCGCCGGCAGGTTCAGCCGGCGCACGCCTTCCAGCACGTTCAACTGCATGCGGATATTCGTTTCCAGTGTCTGCCAGGGGTCCTGATGGGAACGGGCGGTGAGGGACTGGGCGGCCAGGTGGAAGATGCAGTCCGGACGGTATTCTTCCAGCACCGCCTGCGCCTCTTCGGGGCGCGACAAATCGGCGCGGAACAGGCATACCCGTGACCGCAGATGTTCGATGTGGTCTGGCTGATGATAGAATGTGCCTGCCACTTCCCAGGCCGGCACTTCCAGCAGGTATTCCGCCAGGTGGCTTCCCACGAAGCCGGTGATGCCGGTGATGAGCGCCTTCAATACCGCCCCCTGCCGCCAAAGACCCTCTGACAACCTTATTGGACACGGCGCATTATACCCCAAGATGGGCGCGAAGGCAAAGAATAAGGGGCGTATGCCGGCGACCGTTGCAGTGCGGAGCGGGCCGTTTTCCAAATTTTCCAAAATGCTATACAATTATCCCGCATGCCGGCATTCTCAAAAGGGAGGAACTCATATCATGCCAGTGATTCGCGACATCCCGGTGCGCATTGACCCCAAGGAAGTCCTGCGCCGGCAGGCGAGGGAGAACCCGCCGCCGGCCGTCCTGGAAGCCACCCAGTGGGCCATCGCGCGCGCCTATGAATTGATCGAGCCGGCCCTGGCCTATAACGTCCTGGAAAGCAAAGGGGTCGAGGGCGAGGAGCTGGTGCTGGAGGGGAATATCCGCATCCGGCTGGGCAAGCGGGC
>JACIWP010000173.1 GCA_014360855.1 Anaerolineae bacterium | reverse complement strand
ACCTCTTTGGCGCTGACCGAATCCGTCATGAACGGGCCGGTGCCGACCGGCTGAGAGTTGAAGGCGGCCTTCGGGAGGTCGGGTACCGGCATCTGTTTCAGCAGGTGCGCCGGCAGGATCCCGATGGTGGAATAATCGAGGAATGGGGCGAACGGTTCCGACAACGTGAAGCGAACGGTGTAGTCGTCCAGTTTCTCCACCTTGACGCTGGACCAGAGGTCGAACAGGCCGCTGGGGTCCAGGGCCTGGAAGCCGGGGTCGGCCATGACGCCGGCGGTGAAGACCACGTCGTCGGCGGTGAAGGGGGCGCCGTCATGCCAGTACACCCCCTTGCGCAGGACAAAGGTGTACGTCAATCCATCGGGAGCGATTGCCCAGCGCTCGGCCAGGCGCGGCACCACCCGGCCGGCTTCGTCGAAGGCGGTCAGCCCCTCGAACAGCAGGGCGCAGATATCGCGGTCAACGCTATTGTACTGGGCGAGGAGGGGATTGAGATGTTGAGGCGCGCCGGCAAGCCCTTCGGTGTAGCGGCCGGCTTCCTCGACACGGGCCAGTGGGCTTTGGGGAAGGAGCACCAGGGCCAGCGCGGTGACCAGCGCCAGAGCGCTCAGGAGAACCCATGTCCACTTTGCAGTGTGCAAAACCGCACTCCTTCGCCCGGGTGTGATGACGGTGTGATGGGAAAGCAGGCGTGTGGAAGGTCAGACAGACAAGATCGCTAATGGACCAGCACAATCACGGTCGCCAGCACGAAGAAAAGGATGGCGACGCCAATGGTTGCGTTGAACAGCGTTTTCTCCACGCCGCGCTTGGTGCGGTAGATGGCGCCGTCGCCGCCGAAAAGCCCGCTCAGGCTGGAGCCCCGGATCTGGAGCAAGATGAGCGCGATCAGGCCGGCGGAGACGAGTATCATCGCCACATACAGAAATGGTTTCACAGCTTTCAGCCCCCTTTCCTCAAGTGCAGTAGCGAAGCGATTATACCACGTGCATGGTGCATCAGCAAATCATTTCTGCCCTTTGGGCGGGATGAGTCCTCTGTCAATGGTTGTGAGATGAAGCAGATGGGCTTATTTGTGATTGTCATTCCCCCGTTCTTGTGGTATCCTTGGCCCAGTGCCCTTTCAACCACATCGAGCGAGGATAACGTATGCGCCGACTGCTGGCTCCGCTGTATAAGGCCCTATGGGGGATCCGCATCCTGGGATGGAATCTTGCTCTTCTCGCTTGGCAGTACCCGTTCCGCAAGGCCTTTGCTGTCGCCCGCTGGGCGCCTGACGGCCGCCGGCGTTCCCTGATCGAGACCCTGCGTCACTTCCCCCGCGCCTGGAAGGAGCGCGAGCGGCCGGAGCCCCCGCCGGCGGAGGCCTTCTCCCACCTGGGGCGGGTGCAGAGCGTCTCCACCGCGGAACGCTATGTTGAGGTGCACTGCCAGGCCGGCACCCTGCGCATCATCCCGCTCCAGCCCGACCTGTTCTGCGTGCGGCACAGCCCCGATGGGGAGTTCCCACCGGCCTTCTCGTATTCTGTCCTTCCGAACGAGGAGGACTGGCCGGCCTGTACCTTTACCGTCACAGAGGATGCCCACGGCGTGCGCATCGCCACAGAGCGCCTGGTCTGCGTCGTGCGGCGGGAGGACGCCGGCGTGGAATTCCACGACGCAAGCGGCCAGCTTATCAGCGCGGAGTGCGAGGGTGCCGGCACTGCCGGTGGCTGGTCTGCCTGCTGGCGCCGCCTGCGCGAGGGGGAACGGGTGTACGCCCTGGCGGAAAAGGCGGCGAACCTGGACCTGCGCGGCCGGCGCTACCGCATCTGGAACCAGGACCCGCAGAACTTTGTGCGGGGCGCGGACCCGCTGTACCTGAACATCCCCTTCCTGATGGGCCTGCACGACGGCCGCGCCTACGGGTTGTTCCTGGACAACCCCGCGCCGGCCGTGTTTGACATCGGCCAGACGCGCCCGGACACATTGGCCATCACGGCGGAGGCGGGCGAACTGCGCTATTATTTCATGTACGGGCCGGCGCCGGCGGTCGTGCTGGAGCGCTTCACCGGGCTTACGGGTCGGATCAATATGCCGCCGCTGTGGGCGCTGGGCTTTCACCAGAGCAAATGGTCGTATTTTCCCGATGCGGAGGTCCGCCGGCTGGCGGAAACCTTCCGCCGACTCGATATCCCCTGCGACGCCATCTATCTCGACATTCACTACATGGACGGCTATCGCAACTTCACCTGGCATCCGGAGCGTTTCCCGGACCCGGCCGGCCTGATCCGTTACCTGGAGGGCATGGGGTTTCGGCTGGTCGTCATCATTGACGCCGGCATCAAGGCGGACCACCGCGACCCGGTCTGCCGGGAGGGGCTGGAGCGCAAGGCGTTCATCACCTATCCCGACGGCCGGCCGTTCAAAGGGCCGGTGTGGCCTGGGGATTGCTATTTCCCGGATTTTACCTCGCCGGACGTCCGCGCCTGGTTCGGGGAACATTACCGACCCCTGCTGGAGATGGGAGTGGCCGGCATCTGGAACGACATGAACGAGCCGACCATCATCAGCGTCCACGGCGATGCGCCGCCGGACATTGTCCGTCATGCGGTAGAGGGCCGTGGGGGCGATCATCGGGAGTATCATAATGTCTACGGTCTGCTGATGGCGCGCGCTTCCCATGAGGCGCTGATGCGCCTGCGGCCGGCGCGCCGGCCGTTTGTGCTCAGCCGCTCGGGATTCGCCGGCATCCAGCGCTATGCCCTGGTGTGGACCGGCGACAACCTCTCCACCTGGGATTCCCTGGCCCTCACCATCCCGATGCTCCTGAACCTGGGGCTTTCCGGTGTCGCCTTTGCCGGCGCGGATGTGGGCGGGTTCGGCGAGGACTGCGACGGGGAACTGCTGGTGCGCTGGACGCAGTTGGCGGTGCTGACGCCCTTCTTCCGCAATCATAATTATCTGCGCGGCCGGCCCCAGGAACCCTGGGCGTTCGGTGAGCCATTTACGTCCATCAACCGCTCCTACATTGCCATGCGCTATCAGTTCCTGCCGGCCATCTACACTGCTTTCTGGCAGGCGGCGCAGTACGGCTGGCCGGTGATGCGCCCCATGTTCTGGGAAGCTCCCGAGCTGGCCGGCTCGCCCGGCGGTGATGACCAGTTCTTCTGCGGCGACCATCTGCTGGCGGCGCCGGTACTGCGGCCGCGCGCCGTGGGAAGAGATGTACATCTGCCGGCGGGGAGCTGGTACGATTGGTGGACGGACGAGCGTTTCGAAGGGCCGGCGGACGTCCGGGTGCCGGCGCCGCTGGAAATTCTGCCGTTGTTCGTGCGCGCCGGCGCTGTGATCCCAACCGCGAAGGTGGCGCCGCACACACCGCCTGCCGGCTGGGAACATCTGACCCTGCATGTGTTTGCCGGCAGTGCGGAGAGCGTGCTGTATGAGGACGCTGGCGAGGGCTGGGGCTTCCGACAGGGAGAATTCCGGCTGTCCCGCTTCGCCACCGCCTGGCAGGAGGGCGTCCTGCGCATCCGCCGGGAGGTTGAAGGGACGGAGGGCATCGGCTCCCGGCGATGGGAGGTGGTCGTGCACGGCCTGCCGGCGCCGGCGCAGGAGGTTCTCGTGGATGGACAGGGGAGCGCCTTCGCGTGGGATGCAGATCGCAAGGAGCTCCGGCTGGAGACCGCCCCGTTCCAAGAGATCGAGATCCGGGTGTAAGGCGCGGGAAGGAAAGCGTCCGCGCGCTATTTGGAGATATTGGTCGGGCCGGCTATACTCCTGGTGAGCGCATCACTTTGCACAACACGCATCAGGAGTATCTTGTGCCGGCCTTTTCGTTCAAGCGTTTCTGGCAGCGTGCCGGAGAGTATCTTGGCCTTCTGGGGCGTGGAGCCACCCATCATGACCCCACTGATGTGGTCACGCCTGAGGAGCGGCACAACAGTCGTGTCCTGATCTGGGAAGCCCCGTTCACCAATATCGCCTTTGGCTCGTTGGCCAATTTCTTCGCGCTTTTTGCCATCCAGTTGGGCGGCAGTAACGCGGTGGTGGGCTGGCTCACCAGCGGGCCGGCGGTGGTGAACATGCTCTGGCCCCTGCCAAGCGCCCGCATCATCCAGCGCCTGGGCAATTACCCGCGCTCCCTGGCGCTGTCCGCGTTCTTCCATCGCGTGCCCATCATCGCGCTGGCCGGCATCCCGTTCCTGCCGCCGGCCTGGCGCGCCTGGGCCATTGTCGTCCTGACCACACTGTCCGCCCTGCCGGCGACCATCTGGGGCGCCTCGTTCCAGACTGCCTGCGCCGAGATGTTTCATCCGCGCCATCTGGCGCGGGTGGTGGGGGAGCGTTGGGCGGTGATGAGCATTGTGGGGATGGTTGCATCGTTAACCTTGGGAAAGATGCTGGACCTGATCCCCTTCCCCCTTAATTTCCAGGTGTTGTTCGCCGGCCTGGGTATCCTGACACTTGCCTCGGTGTGGTTCATTCTACAGCTCCGGATGCCGTCCCGACAGGAAGACCCCACCCCCTCCACCTCCTCGGGGGAGAATGACCTCCCGCCGGCGCCCTGGTGGCAGAGATATCGGCAGTTCGCCATGTATGAAGTGGGCGTGTTCCTGACGTATTTCGCCATGTTTGCCGCGGTACCGCTGTTTCGCATCTACTGGGTGCGAGATTTAGGGGCAACGGGCACTTGGATCGGGGTGCTGACGGCGGCCTATTCCGCCGGCGGCCTGCTGGGGTATATCTTCTGGGGGCGCTGGAACCGGCCGGAGCGGGAACAGCGGGGCATGCTCATCGCCTCGCTGGGCATTCTGGTTGGCTATCCTCTGCTGACCACGGCCTTTCAACATCTGGCGCCGCTGGTGCCGGTCATGTTCTTCGCCGGCTTCATGGGCGGCGGGAATGAGCTGATCATCTTCAACCGCACGGTAGAATTGTCGCCGCGGAGAAGTCGTCCGACCTTTGTCGCGGTGCACCAGATGATCGCCAATGCGGCGGCGTTCTTTGCCCCGCTGGTCAGCACGGCCTTGGCCAATACGTTCGGCACCCGCTGGGTGCTGATAGGCTCTGGGGCGTTCGGGATCATCGCCACCGTCTTGCTGTGCTGGCTGGGCTGGGCATCCCGCCCCAGCCCTCGGCCGGCGGCGCCGGTCCCCAGCCCCTGAGACGCCTGGAAGGAGGAATATCCAGTGAAACCCGATTGGGTGCTGTACAACGGCATCGTCCGCACCTTGGCCCCCGGCCAGCCGGCCTATCAGGCGGTCGCCATTTGGCGTGACCGTATTGCGGCGCTGGGGGACAATTCCCTCGCCGAGAGCGTCCCGCCCGAACAGCGGGTGGATCTGGCCGGCCGGCTGGTCCTGCCGGGTTTTTGCGATTGTCACGTTCATTTTCTGGAATATGCCCTGCGGCGCCAGCAGGTGGACCTGAGCGGCGCCCGCTCTGCCGCGGAGGCATTGGAAAGGGTGAGGGAAGCGGCGCGCCGCGCTCCCGCCGGCCAATGGATCCTGGGCGGCGGATGGGACCCCAACGTCTGGGAACCGGCGGAATTCCCCACCCGGCAGATGCTGGATGCGGTCTGTCCGGATCATCCCGTCGCGCTGGACAGCAAGGACGTGCACTCCCTGTGGGTTAACAGCCGGGCGTTGGAGCTGGCCGGCGTGGGGGCCGAAACCCCCGACCCACCGGGCGGCCGCATCCTGCGGGATGCCAGTGGGGAGCCTACAGGGATATTGTGCGAGATGCCGGCGAAACAACTGGTGTGGAAGGTGGTGCCGCCTCCCACCTTTGCGCAGTGCTGTGCGGCGATGGAGGCGGCCTTTCCCAGCGTGTGGGCGCACGGCATCACTACCATCCACAATTTCCTGCTGGGCGAAGGCGCGCAGGAGCTCGGCGCCCTGCAGGAGCTTCGCCGGCAGGGCAAGCTGGGCCTGCGCATGCTCTGCCAGCTTCGTCTGGACATGCTGGAGCCGGCCGTGCGCGCCGGTGTGCGCACCGGCCTGGGCGACGAATGGTTGCGCATTGGCGGGGTCAAAATTTTCATGGATGGCTCCTTGGGGTCGCGCACAGCCCTGCTCTTTGCGCCGTATGTGGGGGAGCCGGGGAATACAGGTGTGGAGATTACCTCGCCGGCGCAATTGCGGGAACACCTTGAGCTGGCGCTTCCCAACGGGATCAGCGCCACTATTCACGCCATCGGCGATGCCGCCAACCGCCGCGCGCTGGATGTCCTGGAAGAGGCGCTGGCGCGCTATCCTTCCGCAGGCGCCCTGCCCAACCGTATTGAGCATGTCCAACTGCTGGCGCCGGCGGATATCCCCCGCTTCGGCCGGCTGGGGGTGGTCGCCTCCATCCAACCGGTGCACGCCACATCGGATTACGAGATGGTCGAACGGTATTGGGGGGCGGAGCGGGGGCGCGGTGCCTATGCCTTCCGGAGCCTGCTGGAGGCCGGCGCGACGCTCATCTTCGGCACCGATTGTCCGGTGGAGCCGCTGGGGCCGCTGGCTACCGTATACGCGGCGGTGGCGCGCCGCCGGCCGGATGGCTCCCCTTCCCCGGATGGCTGGCATCCGGAGGAGCGGCTGACGCTGGAGCAGGCGTTGATCGCCAGTTGTGCGGCGCCGGCGGCAGTCAGCGGGGAGAGCGGCATCAAGGGGACGCTGGAGCCGGGCAAGCTGGCAGATATGGCGATCCTGTCGCGGGATATCCTGGCCGGGCCGGCAGAAGCCCTGCTGGAGACCGAGGTGCACGGCACGGTGCTGGGCGGCCGGCTGGTGTACCGCTCGCCGGCGTGGGCGTAAGAGCCGGCGCAAGTTCTCGCTTAATTTGACAAGCCGGAAAGCCTTCGCTATAATACAAACTGCCCAAGGGGCTGTAGCTCAGCTGGGAGAGCGCTACAATCGCACTGTAGAGGTCAGGGGTTCGAATCCCCTCAGCTCCACCAGTGGGAAACAACTGTATAGCACAAAGGCGGTGAGCGGGAGTAGTAGACCATCTCCGCAGAGAGCCTGGCAGGAGAACAGGTGGGAGCCGGGCAGGCACATCGGAGAGTGCCGTCAAGGTCGAACTCGCCCGTGAGCTGTGGCGGTGAACCCTAGTAGCCGCCGCCGGCCGGCGGCCGTTATCTCGCCAAAAGTGGTTGGAGATGTGTATGGGGCTGTA
>JACIWP010000172.1 GCA_014360855.1 Anaerolineae bacterium | reverse complement strand
AGGCCCTCCGGGGTCACGGGGAACATCATCACCTCGTCGGGGCCTTCGCTGACCAGATATCGCTCGATATGCCGGCCGTTGGGCAACAGCACATGCTGTTCGATCAGCCTCAGCCAGGGGAGATTGTCATATACGACCCGCTCTCCCAATACCTGCCACGCTTCCAGGGGTTTATCCGGTTGCAGTGAAGCCATGCGCACCTCTTTCCTGGCCCGTTTTGTCCCTTTACGGTTCGTCTGTTATACTCGGGGCGGAATCGGATTTTCCGGCGTTGTATGCCGTGACGAGGTGGTCAGTTTCCCGTCATTATATAATGTATAGGCCAATTGTGCAACGCCGGCCTTTGCTTCGCATAACGCATCTCCAGGGGTGGTAAGTGATGAAAAGCTCTGTGGCCGCGCGCTGGGCCGCGCGAGTGGGTGGGCTGTTGCTGATGCTCATTGTGCTGTATCGAGGCCTGCCGGTGGATGCTCGTTCGCCGGCGGGGGCCCAGGCGCAGTTCTCCGCCCCGCGCGTCCCTGCCCCGGGCATCTACGTGTTCCAGGACGACAGCCGCTCCGGCCTGACGCCGGCCAACTATCCCGGCATCATTGTAGGAGGGCACCAGGATTGGTCCTGGAGCGCGCTGGAGCCGGCCGAGGGGCAGTATCAATGGGGCCTCATCGATACCTGGCTGGACAATCAGGAGGCCGCCGGTAAGCCGGTGGGCATTGCGGTGGACACCTTCCGCAACGAATCCCCAGCGGACAGCACCACACCGCTGTGGGTGTATAACGCCGGCGTGCCCTCTGCCTACTGCGGCGGCAAGCGCATCCCGCATTACTGGAACCCCCTCTATCAGCAGAAATTCGGCAACTTCGTGCGCGCCCTGGCCGCCCGCTATGATAACGACCCGCGCGTCGCCTGGGTGCAGATTTCGGTGGGCATGTACGGCGAGACGACGCCGGCGGACGCCAGCGCCAACGACTGCCTGAAAGCCGCCGGCCTGGACAGCGCCAAATGGATCGCCACAGTCAATGCCATCACCGATATCTACCGCCAGGCCTTCCGCAACAAGCCCCTGTTCCTGCAGTTCGCGCCGCGCTTCCTCTCGCCCTGCGAGCGCCGCGAGTTCACCAATTATGCCGCCTCGCTGGGAGTGGGGCTGAAGCACAACGGGCTGGCCGCGGACGCCGATGCCACTGTCATCAACGATCCCGGCTATTCGCTCTACCAATGTGGGGCTTACGACCCCATCCTGCTCCACTGGACGGAGGTCCCGATCGCCTGGGAGGGGACGTACCCCTATTATCTCGCCGATTCCACGCTGGCGTACTGGGGCATCCTGAGCGGGCTGGCGAAACATGCCGATTATCTGGTGCTGGGCCGGCAGATCATCACCGACACCGCCAACGCCGACATCCTGCGCTTCGCCAACCGCCTGCTGGGCCAGGATGTGAGCACGGCGCCGGCGGCCTGGGTGGCACTGCGCGAATCCGGCTTTTACTGGTACGCCGAGCGGGGCAACTTCGGCGAATGGCTCACCCAGGACGATACGGTGCCTGGCGGCGACACGCGCGCCATCACCTGGCGCGACGGCTTTTGCAACCCCCAGCAGACCTCACGCACCGCCCAGGACTACTGCGAGGGATACGAGATTCAGCAGGGATCGCTGGTGGACGAGGTGAACGTGAGCTACCTCGCCGGCACGAAAGAGGGCTGGATCACCCGCCGCACCGACCAGGCCAGCGGCAACCCCTATATGTTCTTCAAGCTGGACGATGCCTTCACCACCACTGCCCCGGTGACCATCACGGTGACCTACTTCGACCGCGGCTATGACGCCTGGGAGCTGAAGTACGACGGCGCGAACTCGCCGGCGGAGAGCGCCGGCATCGTGTATAAGACCAACACGGGCACATGGAAGCGGGTGAGCTTCGTGCTCTACGATGCGCTCTTCTCCAACCGAGGGGCCGGTGGAAGCGATTTCCACATTGACTGCCGGGGCGATGGGGACGAGATCATCCATATGGTCGTCGTGGAGCGCCAGCCGGCGCTCCTTCCCGCCCCGACGCCCACCGCCACCCCGGCCGGCGGAGCAACGTCCACGCCGACCCTCACCCCGACGCGCACCGCTACTTCGTCCGCTGTCACACCGACCCGCACGCCGACGCCAACCATGACCGCCACGCCGGCCGGCACTTCCACCCCTACCGTGCCGGCCACCGGCCGCGATGACGCCCTGGCCGAGGCGGATACGACCCTGGACCTGTATCAGCCTGGGGTGAATTTTGGCGCCAACCCTATGCTGCAAGTGGTGGAGGACAGCCGGCAGGAGATCCTCCTGCGCTTTGACCTTTCCGAAATCCCCCGGGATGCCATTATCACCAGCGCCCAAATGTATCTCTATTTCGGCGAGCGCAGTGCCGTGGATACCATTACCGCCGCGGTGTATGCCGTGAATCGTCATTGGGTGGAACATGAGGCGACCTGGGGACAGGCGGCTGTGGGGCAGGCCTGGTCCGCCGGCGGGGCCAACGGCGTGCCGGGCGACCGCCGCGGGGAGCCGGCGGCCATCACCATCCTGACGGGCCTAGGATGGGCCTCGTGGGATATCACCGCGCTGGTGCAGGAGTGGGTCAGCGGCGCACTGCCCAACGAGGGCGTGTTGATCCGAGGCGAGGCCGGCGTGCATCCCTATGTGCGCTATTCGGCATATTCGCGGGAATATGCGGATGCCGGCAAACGCCCCTACCTCAGCGTCAGCTACTTTATCCCAACTCCCACGCCGACGCCTACCCCCCTTTATACACCGACCCCGACAGCCTCGCCGGTGCCCACCACCATTGTGCTCCAGCGCGGCTTGGACGGTTACCAGGGCGTCCGGGACACCAGCCTGGATGCCTGGAATCCCAACCAGGCTCACGGCGCGGAAGATGCGCTGTGGCTGCGCGGCGATAATGCCCTGCGCGTGCTGGTGGCCTTTGACCTGTCGAGCATCCCGCCGTACGCCACGATCCTGCAGGCCACATTGAGCATATGGCCGACATACCGCTATCCCAGCCAGTCCATGGTGATCACGGTGCATCGGGTGACGAAAGCCTGGGAGGAGGCGGCGGCGACGTGGAACACGGCGCGCGCCGGCGTCCCCTGGCAGACGCCCGGCGGTGATTATGACACCACCCCGGCGGCGGTGCAGACCGCCTCCAACATCAACACGTGGCTGAATTTCGATATCACCTCGCTGGTGGCGGATTGGGTGCGGGATCCCGCCGGCAATTTCGGCGTCCTGCTCCTGGGGCCGGGGCAGGGAAGCCTGTATTACCGCTTCGCCTCTTCCGAATATACCGTTTCGCCGGCCTCGCGTCCGAAACTGCAGATCGTCTACCAGGTGCCGGCGGTGATCCCTACTGCCACCCCGACCGCCACCGTCATGCCGACCTCCACGCCGACGCCGACCGTCACCCGGACGGCCACACCGACGATCACCTATACGCCCACTGAGACGGCCACCCCGACCTGGACGGTCACGCCGGCCTTCACGCCCACCCCGACCGCCACGGCTACCAGCACGGCCACACCGACGGCGACCGCCACCCTGGGGCCAACACCCACCCTGACGGCCACGCCGGCGTGCGAGGTACGCATCGCTGTCTCCCGCCGGAGCATTGATTTCGGGAGCCTGCCGGCCGGCCGCACAGCCCAGGAAGAGGTGTGGGTCTCTTTTCCGCCCATTGCCAATGGCTGTGCCAATCTTGTCATCACCGGCGCATCGTTCGTGGATGGAAGGGCTTTTCGGCTGGCGCGTCCGACGGAATTTCCCTTGGTCATCCCGCGCGGCCAGTACGAGAGTTTCGTCATCGCCTTCACGCCGCCGGCCTCGGGCGTTTGGAACGACACGCTGGTGATTTTCAGCAACGCGGCGAACCCTGCGGACGGCATGGTGGCTCTGCGGGGCGCCGGCATGGGGAGAACCCTTCTGCCTCTTATCCTCTTATACGCCGGCGGGGGCCGATAAAGAACCTCCCGCAGGAAGAGCTCCTGCGGGAGGCTTTTTGTCACGGGGCAACTGCGACGGCCTCGATCTCGACCAGGCCGCCGAGGGGCAGTGCGGCGACCTGCACTGCGGAACGCGCCGGCGGCTGGGTGGTGAAGAACTCCGCATATACCTCATTGACCCGTTTGAAATCGTTGATATCCTTCAGAAACACGGTGACCTTGACCACCTGTTCCAGGGAGGAGCCGGCGGCCTCCAGGATGGCCTGCAGGTTTTTCAGGGCCTGGCGTGCCTGGTCCGTGACATCCCCTTCGACCAGCTTGCCGGTGGCGGGGTCCAGGCCCAGTTGGCCGGCGGTGAAGACGAAGCCGTTGGCCTTGATGGCCTGGGAATAGGGGCCGACTGCGGCCGGCGCCTTCGGTGTGGCGATCACCTGGCGGGACATGATGCACCTCCTGACAGCAAGATATGAGCAAAACTGCCGCGATGATACGCCTGGAGCGGGCGGTTGTCAAAACCCACCGCTCATGCTATACTGGGCATAGTGGTCTGACAAGCATAACACCAGTCCATTCTGAGCAAGGAGGTTCGCCATGGGGTTCGGATACGTCGGCAAGATCCTGCGGGTCAACCTCTCTGACGGCCGCATTTGGACGGAATCCCCCGATGACAAGTTCTACCGCACCTATATGGGCGGGCGCAACATCATCGCCTATTATCTGCTGAAGGAGGCGCCCCGCGATGCGGACCCGCTGGGGCCGGACAACCCGCTGATTTTCGCCACGGGCGTGCTGACGGGTGTGCCCATCGGCTACAGCGGGCGCAACAGCGCCGGCGCCTATAATCCCCTCACCGGCGGCTATGGGGAGAGCGAATCGGGCGGGTTCTTTGGGGCGGAGCTGAAATTCGCCGGTTTCGACGCCATCGTCATCCAGGGCCAGTCCCCGAAGCCGGTCTACCTGTGGATTCACGATGGCCAGGCGGAACTGCGCGATGCCTCGCGCCTGTGGGGGCTGAAGACCGCCGAAGCGCTGGAGGCGGTGAAGGATGAGCTGGGCGAGCGGCGCATCCGATCGGCGTCCATCGGGCCGGCGGCGGAGAAGCTGGTGCGCTATGCCAGCATCGCCAATGACATCACCCATTTCTACGGCCGGTGCGGCATGGGTGCGGTCATGGGTTCCAAGCGGCTGAAGGGCATCTACGTGCGCGGCTCCCATAAGCAGGTGTCGGTGGCGGATCCGGCCGGCATCCAGCGCTGTGTCCAGGCCTATCGGGAGCGGGGGCCGTCATTGGAGGAATGCAACGCCAACCTGGGCACTATTGGAAGCCTGGAGGCGTTGAGCGCCGCCGGCGCCCTGCCGACGTACAACTTCCGTGCCGGCTCCTTTGCCGGCGCGCACAAAATCACTGGCGCCACCCTGGCCGAGACCCTGCTCATTGACCGCGATAGCTGTTTCGCCTGCCGCAACAAGTGCAAGCGCGTGGTGGAGGCGCATGATCCGTATGAGATCAGCCCGACGTACGGCGGCCCCGAGTACGAGACCGGCGCGGCGTTGGGCTCGCTGGTGGGGGTGGACGATCTGGCGGCGCTGTGCAAGGCCAACGAGATCTGTAATGCCTATACGATCGATACCATCTCTGCCGGCGTGAACATCGCCTGGGCCATGGAGTGTTTCGAGCGCGGCCTCCTGACCAAAGAGGATACGGGCGGCCTGGAACTCCGCTTCGGCGATGGGGACATGGTGGTGCGGCTCGTCCAGATGATCGCCGAGCGCCAGGGCTTTGGCGACCTGCTGGCGGAGGGCGTGTACCGCGCTTCCCAGAAAATCGGGCGGGGCACGGAGCAGTACGCCATGCATGTGAAGGGCCAGGAGATCCCCATGCATGAGCCGCGTGCCAAGCACCTGATCGGCCTGGGCTACGCCGTCTCGCCCACGGGCGCTGACCACGTCCACAATGTGCACGATGTCTGGTACGAGGACGAGACCAACCCCATGTTCAACCGCATTCGTTCCCTGGGCATCCTGGACCCCATCAAAGCGACCGAGCTGACGCCGGAAAAGGTGCGCCTGTTTGTGTATGATGTGAACTGGTGGAGCCTGTTTAACGTGCTGGAGCTGTGTTTTGGCCAGCCCTACATGACCGATTTCCCGCTGGTGGCGGAGGCGGTGCGGGCGGCCACCGGTTGGAACACCAACATGTTCGAGCTGACGAAGGTGGGGGAGCGGAGCGTGACATTGGCGCGGGCGGTCAATGTGCGGCGCGGGATGACGGCGAAGGATGATACCCTGCCGGCGCGCTTCTTTGAGCCGATCGAGGCGTCGCCGAAGGGAGTGCCCCTGGACCGGCAGGCGTTCCGGGAGTCCCTGCAGTTGTATTATGCCATGATGGGGTGGGACGACGCCGGCATCCCTACCCGCGCCAAACTGATTGAGCTGGGGGTGGGATGGGCCTGGCCGCTGATGCAGGAGGGGGTGAAGCGCTCCCCTTGACAGCGCACGCGACCCGCACTACAATGCAACCCAAGTCCAATACGGTCGCGTCTGCCCTGTTGGGAATGGGAATGTTTCTATCCTCTTATTGGATCGTGGTCGGCGTGACGGCGCTCTTCGCGCTGGGGATTATCCTGCGATATGGAACCCGGCGGTTTGAAAGGGGGTGATGTCAGATGGCGTTCAAGGCGCTGTTCCTGGCCCATGCTCCCGATGCCGAACCGGACAGACATCAGAGCGTAGTGGAAACGCCGATGTACCAGCTCTTCGTGCAAGTGGTGCGAAATCAGGCACAGGCCCTGGAGGTCTGCCGGCGGCTGGTTGCCGAAGAGGGGATCCACGCCGTGCTTCTCTGTCCCGGCTTCACCCACCATGACATCGCGGAGCTGGCACAGGCGGTGGGACCGAAGGTGGGCGTGTTCGTCGCCCGGGGGGACTCCCCCAGCAACGCGGTCGTGCTGGACGTCATGGCTCGCGAAGGGTGGTTTGAAAAGCGCGGGTAGCATCCCCTGCGGGCCGGCCGTTCCGGGCACATTCTTTTCCGCACACAACACACCGGAAGGGAGGATTCCCCATGCCCTCTGGGTGGTGCGCTTCCCTGCAATCCATTCCGCGCTCCATGCGGCCCGGGCGGATGACCCGGCGGAAATTTATCCGCAGGTCGGTGCTGTGGGGGATGGGCGC
>JACIWP010000171.1 GCA_014360855.1 Anaerolineae bacterium | reverse complement strand
CATTGATGCCGGCACCCTCGGCGATATCTACTACCTCTACTCCACCCGGGTCAACCTGGGCCGCGTACAACAGGACCTGAACGCCTTGTGGAGCATCGCGCCCCACGATATCTCCATCATGAACTTCCTACTGGGCACCATGCCCGTGGAGGTAAGCGCCCGCGGCGCCAAATACCTCAGCGGGCGGGTGGAGGATGTGGTCTTCGCGGACCTGGCCTATCCCAATGGGATCATCGCCCACATCCATGCCAGTTGGCTGGACCCCAGCAAGGTCCGCAAGATGACCATCGTCGGGAGCCGCAAAATGATCGTCTACGACGACATTGACCCCGAGGGCAAGGTGCGGCTGTACGACAAAGGGGCGGACCGCATCAACGGCTCGCAGATTTACGGGGAGTTCCAGTACAAGCTCCGCACAGGGGATATCTATATCCCCAAGATTGACCTGACGGAACCGCTGTACCTGGAATGCGCGCATTTTGTCGAGTGCGTGAAGGAAGGCCGCCGGCCCCGCACCGACGGGGTCAACGGACTGCGGGTCGTGCGCGTCCTGGAGGCGGCGGAGCGCTCCATGGCCAAGAACGGCGCCCCCGAACCGGTGGAACCGGTCTCCCTCTGATCCCACCAGGATGACTGCCATGCCCAAGCGCTGTTTGGTGACCGGGTGCGCCGGCTTCATTGGCTCCCATCTGGCGGAGCGGCTGATACAGCTCGGCCACACCGTCGTCGGCATCGATAATTTCAGCGACTTTTACCCGCGCGCTGTGAAAGAGGGCAATCTGGCCTGGCTGAAGGGACAGCCGGCCTTCACCTTCGTCGAAGGGGACCTGGCGCAGATGGACCTCGCCCCCTGGCTGGAAGGGGTCGAATGGGCGTTCCATCAGGCGGCACAGGCCGGCGTGCGCTCCAGTTGGGGCAACGACTTCGCCATCTACACCCAGTCCAATGTCCTGGCGACCCAGCGCCTGCTGGAAGCCGCCAAAGGTTCCCCGACCCTGCAGGCCTTCATCTATGCCTCCAGTTCCTCGGTGTACGGCGATGCCGAGCGTTATCCTACGCGCGAGGATTTCCTGCCCCAGCCCATTTCGCCCTACGGCGTGACCAAGCTGGCCGGCGAGCACCTCTGCCGGCTCTACGCGCGGGCCTACGACGTGCCGGCGGTATCCCTGCGCTATTTCACCGTCTACGGCCCCCGCCAGCGCCCCGATATGGCCTTTCACCGCTTCATCCGCGCCATGCTGACCGATGCGCCGCTGATGATCTACGGGGACGGCATGCAGACGCGTGATTTCACCTTTGTCGGGGATATCGTGGAGGCCAATTTGCTGGCCGCCGGCCGCGGCCGGCCCGGCGAGGTCTATAACATCGGCGGCGGCTCGCGGGTGACGGTGCGCGATGTCATCGCCTTGCTGGACGAGATCATCGGCCGGCCGGCCAGGGTGGAGTTCGCGCCGGCGCAGAAAGGCGACGTCCTGCACACCGCCGCGGACATCCGCAAAGCCGCGCGCGAGCTGGGCTATCAGCCAAAGTATTCCCTGCGAGAGGGACTGGCCCAGGAGGTCGCCTGGCTGGAGGGCCGGCTCGCTTCTCAGCGTGACCAGCTCGGCAGGGCATAATACCCGCTCTCTTTGGTCAACTGTTGGATATCCTTGCCGTCCGGGGTCATGGTGTATAAGTTGACAGCCCCGCCCGGGTTCGAGGCGAAAACGATGCGCCGGCCGTCCGGCGACCAGGCCGGGTCCACCGCGTAGGCCGGCCAGTCCCGCGTCAGCTCCACCAGGTTGCCCCCGTCGGCGTCCATGCGGTAAATGCCCTTCTTCACCTGGTCATCCCCCATGAAAATGATGTATTTGCCATCGGGGGACCAGCGCGGGCTCCAGGCGCTCAGCGGTAGGTCCGGTGTGAGGTCCCTGGGCTGGGGGTTCTCGGGATTGACGTCTACAACGTAAATATGGGCCACGTTGCTCACATTCATATAGGCGATCTTCTGGCCGTCGGGGGACCAGCTCGGGTACAGGGACACGTCATCCTTGCCGCTGGTCAGCCGCGCCACGTTGGAGCCGTCGGCGTTCATGACGTACAGCTCCAGGCCGGCCGATACCTCCATTGGGCCGCCTTCCAGCGGCACAAAATAGGTGCGGTCGCTGACAAAAGCGATGCGGGTGCCATCGGGCGACCATGCCGGCATGTAATCCACGGCGGTGTTGTCGGTGAGCTTCACCAGGCCCGAGCCGTCCATGTTCATGACGAAAATCTCGGGATCGCCGTCGCGGTCGGAGGCGAAGGCTAGCCGTTTGCCATCGGGGGAGAGGGCCGGCGTGCCATCCCAGGCGGGATCGGAGACCAGTGTCGTCAGTTTCTGATCCGTCAGCGAGAGCAGGAGGATGTCGGAAGTGTCTCCCTGACGGAATTCGAAGGCAATGGCGCCGGCGGAGGGGCGGCCGGCGCATCCCGACAACAGCAGAGCTACCAGGCCCAGCAGGGCCCACAGCGTACGGGATAATCGCATGTCTCTTTCCCTCGGATCAGTTAGGGTTCGCCGGCGGGGCGCAGGCCGATGCGCCGGCGGAAGGCATCCCGCAGGCGCCCCCAGGGCATCAGCTTGAGCACCGCCTGCATATCCGGCTCCCGGAAGGCCCCCAGCGCCGCCAGCAGGCCGAGGTACACCAGGACGGCCAGGAGCAGGCGCAGGAAGATGTTCCAGGAGGCGGTAAGCCAGAGGCCGGCGGCCATGATGCCGGCGGCCAGGGCCGGCCGCCACACGATGGCCGGCCAGGGAAGCGGCCCGATGTTGCGCCGCACGCAGTAATAGAAGGGTATCAGTAGGACGATTTCCGACAACACGGTGATGACCGCCGCCGCCTGATACCCGAAGCGCGGGATGAACAGCAGGTTGCCGATAAAGTTGAACGCCACGCCGATGAGAAAGGCTTTGGTCAGGAAGCGCTGTTCGTCCAGGGCGATGAGCACGTATTGGGTGACGCTGTTGATGTAGCTGAAGGGCAGGAAGCCGATGAGCAGTTGCAGGGCGATCATGGAATGCGGCAGGAACTTGCCGCCGCCCAGGATGAGGATCAGCTCGCGGGCGATGAAGGGCGTGCCGGCGGCGATGGGCAGGCTGATCATCAGCAGGAACTTCAATGAGGCGATATACGCCCGTTTCAACGAGTCGCGCGCCGATTCGGCGAAGCGCGACATGACCGGGAAGATAGCGAGGGTGAAGTAGGCGGGGATGATGTTCAGGCCGTCAATGTATTTGTAGGCGGCGCTGTAGTAACCCACCACGCGGTCCCCCTGCATCGGCTTGAGCAGGAGCATGTCGATGCGGAAGAAGACCGTTGCCAGGAGGTGGTTGATCATCAGCGGGTAGGAGGTCTTCAGCATTTCCCGCTGGAAGGCCGGCTCCACCTCCAGGCGCGGGCGGAAGAAGAGCCGGCTCATCAGCAGGAAGAGCGTGCCGGCGGTGAAGATGTTGACCACCACCGAGACGCCGGCCAGCCCCACAAAGCCCCAGCCGATGAGCAGGACCAACGTGCCCAGGCTCACCTTCAGCACGTTGGTGACGGCGCTGAGGCCGGCGGGTATCTCCATCCGCTCATGGGCGTAGAAGACGGCGCTCAATACCTCGGAGATGTTGCTGAAGAACAGGGCGATAGCGAAGAGACCGATGGCAGTGGCCGTGTCCGCGCTCAGTGCCCCCAGGCGGTAGTAAATATAGGCGACCAGCGCCATCAGCGGCAGGGCCGCCAGCCACAGCATGATGCGTAAGATTACCGTATTGCTCAGGTAGCGGTTGGCGCGCGAGCGGTCCTTCGACACCTCGCGCGTCAGCAGAGTTCCCAGGCCGAACAGGGTCAAGATCTCGAAATAGCCGATGAAAATGATGGCGAAGGCATAGCGCCCTTCCCCCACCGGCTCCAGGATGCGCAGGCGGAGCATGGCAAAAGCGAAGTCAATGGCCTTGTTGACCAGCGACAGGATCATGGGGGTCAGGCTGTTCTTGGCGACGCGCTTGAGCAGTGCATCCTCCCCCTCTTCCTCGCGGTAGACCTTACGCCAGACATAGTAGGCGAGCAGGAGGAAGATCAGCACGCCGGCCAGGAAGGCGGCGAACAGGCCGATCTTGAAGCTCATCGGAGTGTAGACGAAGCGCACGGTATATCGGCCGGCGTCCACCCGCACCGCCCGGAAATTGCCGTCGGCGCGATAAATGGGCCGCTCGACCTCGTCATCCTGGGAGCCGCCCTGCGGCCGCACATAGGCCTTCCAGCCGGGGAAGTAGCTGTCGGCCAGCACCAGCCAGCCGGCGCCATCCGCGGTGATATCCACCTCGACCGAATTCATGCTATAACGAACCGCATCCGCCGGCCGATAGGGGGTCGGGGCACGGCCGGCCTCCAGCGCAGCGCGGTCCGCCGGCGCCGGCTCTTCCTCCAGCAGGACCTCGCGGGTCGGCTCCAGGGCCGGCAGATGCTCCAGGAGCGCCGGCCGCGGCAGGACCTTTTCCTGGGCGACGAAGAAGGCCCGCGGCAGTGCATCCTGGTTCTCGTATATCCGCACCTCCCCCTGGTACACCAGGCGGTATCCCGGGTTGGGGATCGTGTGCGCGGTCATCACATAGCGCACGTTCAACAGGTCCAGCAGGCGCGAGTCCAGGGCGTCGTACTGGGGGATGTAGATGGGGGCGATGCGGTTGTACAGCAGTTCGTTGGCCTGCGGCGCGATGCGGTCCATGTATTCCACATACTGCTTGGTGATGATGGAATCGTAGCCGCGCACGTCCTCCAGGCCGTAGAACATGCCCACGTTGGCGTTAAAGGTCTTCTCGCCCGGCGCGTTGAAGGTGGTCAGGCGGAAGGGGCGGGTCTGCGCCTCCAGGAATGCCACCGCCGGCGGCTTGAACGATAGGAGCGCCGGCTCCACCGCCGGGTTGAACCCATGCCCCAGGATGAACAGCTCCCCGGCCGTCAGCCCGATGGGGAGGATGCTCCAGAGCAGGATGCGGCCGAAGCGCCGGCGCATGACCGGCCAGCGCGTCAGCAGGACGGCGACGCCGCCGGCGCCCAGAAAGGCGAAAAAGATGAGCAGGTTGCGAAACTGATACGAGTAGAAAGCGCGGCCGTCCGGAAAGGCGCGCTGGGCCAGCTCGGAATGGCGCAAGACCCAGTCCCCGATGGCGAAGAAAGGCTCGGGACGGGCCAGGCTCACGGCAAGGGCCAGCAGGCCGGCACCGCCGGCGGCGGCCGCGCCCCAGCCGATGAGCCGCCAGACGGCCGGCAGGGGCCGCTTCCCCTGGGCGATATCGGCCAGCGCATGGGCGCCGATGCCGGCCAGCACCGCCATACACATCGTATAAGGGAAGACCCAGCGGAAGGGGGAATGCAACTGCTTGAAGCCCGGCACGCCGTAATAGAGCACGGCATATAGGGGTGTGCCGAAAGCCAGCAGCAGGGAAATGAGGGCCAGCAGGGCGAAGAAGGCCTCGCGGCGGGTGCGCCGGCCGGCGGTCAGCGCGACAGCGGCGAGGAGGATAGGGAAGGTCCCCACCCAACTGCCGGCCTCGACATAGTTCTTGATGCCCCAGAAGATGTTCTGGATCGGCTCGCCCAGGGCATTGCGCGCCGCCGGCACCCACTGCCGCAGGACGATATCCCAGTAGCCGTGATGGCTCGGATTGCCGAAGAAATCCGGGATGAAGAAAGTGATGATCTGACGGGTCGGATAGGCCCAGCCCACCACGTCCTGATAGCTGGCGGAGCCCTCTCGGAAACTGCGCGATACCAGCTCGTACAGCGGCACCCACTGCACCGCTCCCAGGCCCAGCCCCAGCAGTCCCATCAGCGCCAGGTGGCCGACGGCGCGGGCGGTAAGGTGCAGATCGCGCGTGTCGCGCGCCAGCCATGCCAGCCGCCACAGGGCGTAGAGGGCCATCACCATGAGGGTGTAGATGCTGATCTCCACATGGCCGGCCAGGAACTGCACCGCCAGGATGACGGCGCCGGCGGCCACCCACGGCAGGGCGGAACGCCGTGCCCCGCCCGGGCGCTCCTCATGCCGCTGGATGATGATCTCGATAATGGCCAGGAGCGCCGGCAGCCAGGCCGCCGCGGCGATGATCATGGAGAAGACGACGCTGACGATGAAAAAGCCGCTGAACATGTAGGTGATGGCGGCGACCAGGCTTCCCAGCCGGCGGATGTCCAGCACCCGCGCGAAGGCGTACATCGCCAGGCCGGCCAGCATCAACTGCAGGGCGCTGAACCAGCCATAGGCGTGGGCCAGCGGGAGGATGTAAAAGATGATGCTGAAGGGATACAAGGCGGAGTGCTGGCCGGCGGCCAGGAAGGGGATGCCGGCGAAAACATAGGGGTTCCAGAGCGGCAGGGCGCGTGCCCGGATGCTTTCCCGGATGAAGGTCTTCCAGGCATAGTTCTCCAGGATGAGGTCGCTGAGCAGTTCGTTGTGGGGGACGGCGGCGTTCCACTGCTGGGCGAAGGTGCGCCAAGGCTCAAAGGTGAACAGGTTATCGGCCGGCAAAAGCGTCTTCCCGCCCAACGTCACCGGCCAGAACATCCACAGCGCCAGGGCGCCGATGAGCGCCACTGCCCATATGTCACGTCGGTTCAGGCCCATGGGCCGGCCAACCCTCTCCTTCCGGATGGAGTCCGCGTACCAGGTCCCTGCATTATACAATGGGAGCATGGCGCCGGCAAAATGTAGGGGCAACCCATGCCTCGCCCCCGCGTGCGGTTGCCCTGCGGAGCGACCTCACCCCGGCCTTCCCCGCACACAGGGGATATGCCGTCAATTTGCCGGTGAAGGGGCGGGTCGGTATATTAGGGATGGAATTCAGCTCGCAGAACGCTGTCAGCGGAGATGCAAGCCATCGGAGCCACGACGAAGCAGTTCCTGATTCCAGGGGTATCCTGCATCTCGCGGCGCGCGGCGCGCCTGGCCGGCCTGCTGCTCCTCCTTCTGGCCGGCGCGCTTTATCTCCTGACCCTGGACGACGGACTGCGGGTGGGGGAACTGCTGGGCGGCGACCTCATCACACACCAGTACGCCCAGGTGCTGGGCCGGCCGGCCAATGCCCCCGGCTATCCCGTCTATTCCATGCTGGGATGGCTCTGGTTCCGCATTGGGCGGGCGGTCCTGCC
>JACIWP010000170.1 GCA_014360855.1 Anaerolineae bacterium | reverse complement strand
ACTATCCCGCTCTACTTCAAGAAAGAGAACGTCAGCTTCCACGAGATTCAGATTATCGAACATCCTCTGGACGAGTATTATTGATGGCGAAACGTCTGCTGGGATTTGTCGGTTTCGATGAAGATGAGGAAACAATCGGTCTGCCGGCCTCCTTCTTCCAGCACCTCCTGCCGGCGGTGGACGACCTGGCGGAGCTGAAACTCACCCTCTGCCTGCTGTACCGCCGCGCACAGGCCGGCGCGCCTGTCCTTTTCCTGCGCAAGGAACTGGAACAAGACCCCGAGCTTCACCATATCCTCGGCCTGGATGGCCAGCGCGCGGAGGACGCTGTCGGATTGGCCCTGGAGCGGGCGGCGGCGCGAGGCACCTTGCTGACACTGCGCCGCGCCAGGGGCAATCAATGGGAAGAGACCTATGTGCTCAACGAGCCGGCCGGCCGACGGCTGGCCGAGGAACTGGCCTCCGGCGAGCCGGCCCCCGATGCGGAGGGAGAGCCGGGGCCGGCGCCCTGGCGGCTCCAGCGCCCCAACATCTTCGTGCTCTATGAGCAGAACATCGGCCTGCTCCAGCCCCTGATCGCCGAGGAACTGCGCGAGGCCGAGCGGACTTACCCCATGAGCTGGATCGAGGAGGCCTTTCGCATCGCCGCCGAGCGCAACGTGCGCAACTGGCGCTACGTGCGCGCCATCCTCGAACGCTGGGCCCAAGAGGGGAAACAGGATGAGATCACTGGACGAGATTCTGAAGGGTATGGGCGTCGATACATCGAGGGCAAATACGGGCGCTACGTCAAGCACTGAGCGCCGGCAGGACAAAGAGGTTTGCCCCATCTGCAAAGGCGCCGGCTACGTCACCTTCGACGTGCCCGTCCATCACCCCGATTTCGGCAAACTCATACCCTGCCAGTGCAAGCGCAAGGAGCTGGAGGAAAAGCGCCGCGCCGAGCTTCGCCGCATGAGCAACCTGGGCGAGCTGGAGCGCATGACCTTTGACACCTTCCTACCGGAGGGCCTGGGCCTGCCGGAGGATAAGCGCCGCAACCTGCGCTCCGCCTACGAGGCCGCCCGGGAGTTCGCCCGCCATCCGCAGGGCTGGCTGATCCTCATGGGCGGATATGGCTGTGGCAAGACCCATCTGGCCGCGGCCATCGCCAACGAGGTCATCGCCCGGGGAGAGCCGGCGCTCTTCGTCATCGTCCCAGACCTGCTGGATCACCTGCGCGCCACCTTCGCTCCCAACAGCCCGGTGACCTTTGACGAGCGCTTCGAGCTGGTGCGATCGGCCCCCCTGCTCATCCTGGATGACCTGGGTACCCAGGCCACCACTCCCTGGGCACAGGAAAAGCTCTTCCAGATTTTGAACTACCGCTATAACCACCGGCTTCCCACAGTCATCACCTCCAACTGTCAGCTCGAGGACCTGGAGCCGCGCATCCGCTCCCGCATGACGGATGCCGATTTCGCCCGCATCGTGCCGATTCTCGCCGGCGACTTCCGCCAGTCCGGCCAAACCCTCAGCGAGGCGCTCCACACCAACCTCAACAGCCTGGCGCAGGTGGCGGAGATGACCTTCGAGAATTTCAGCACCCGCGACCACGAGCTAACCCGCGAGGAGCGCGAGAATCTGGTCAATGCCCTGGCCCTGGCGCGCTCCTATGCCGAACATCCGGACGGCTGGCTGGTCTTTTTCGGCGACCACGGCACGGGCAAGACCCATCTGGCGGCCGCCATCGCCAACGAGCAGGTGCGGCGCGGCCGGCCAGCGGTCTTCGTCACCGTGCCGGATTTGCTGGACTATCTGCGCGCGGCCTTCGGCCCCAACAGCCAGGCTTCCTTTGACAAGCGCTTCGAGGAAGTGCGGCGCGCCCCCTTCCTGGTACTGGACGACCTGGGGCTGGAAAGCGCCACCCCCTGGGCGCGCGAGAAGCTCTATCAGCTCATCAACTTCCGCTTTAACATGCGCCTGCCGACGGTCTTCACCATGGCACAGCGCCTCGAAGACCTGGAACCCCGTCTGCGGGCGCGCATACTGGTGCAGACACGCTGTACCGTGTTTGCCATGCTGGTGCCCATGTACACCGGCGGCGGTGCGGTCCAGCGGACCCGCCGGCCGCGCGCCGCCAGCTCCCGCTGAAGGATGCGCCATGCCCTTCCGCGACACAGCCATCACCCTGGCATCGCGAATCCTGTCCGCGCTGTGGCCGGCCGGCAGTCCGCGCCCTCTGCCGCCCGATCCCCGCATCCTGGTGCTCAAGCCCTGCTGTCTCGGCGACGTGCTGATGGCCACCGCCGTCGTGGAGGCCCTGCGCCGGCACTGGCCGACAGCATCCATAGACTTCGCCGTGGGGCGCTGGTCCCGGCCGGCGGTGGAACATCATCCCCACCTCCGGCGTCTGATAGACTGCGAGCGCGTGGGCGAGGGCGCCTATTCCTGGCGGGAATGGCTGGGGCTAGCGCGCCGCATCCGCGCCGGCCGATATGACCTGTGCCTGGTGCTGGACCGCTCCCCCGCCATGGCGCTCCTGCCGGCCCTGGCCGGCGTGCCCTGGCGCGTGGGGCTGGACAGCGCCGGCCGAGGCATCGCCCTCACCCGCCGCGTGCCGGTGGTGGGCCTGATGCACGAGGTGGATCTGTACCTGGCCTGCGTGCGTGCCCTGGGCATCCCCACCGCAGGGGCCCGCCCGACCTTTTATCCGACGCCGGCCGCCCGGGAGCGGGTCCAGGGAATGATGCCGGTGGGGCGTCCTGTGGCGGTGATCCACCCCGCCGGCGGACAGAACCCCGGCATGGTGCTCTCGGCCAAGCGCTGGCCGGCGCCGCGGTATGCGGAGATCGCCCGCCGGCTGGCGCAGGAACGTCGGGCATCGGTGATCATCGTCGGTGGGCCAGGCGATCGCGAGCTGGCGGAGGAGGTACGGCATCTGGCCGGCGAGCTGGAGCACGTGCACAATATGGCCGGCGAGCTGTCCTTTGACGAGCTGGGCGCCCTGCTGGAGCGGGCGGCCGTCTTCGTGGGCAATGATACCGGGGCCATGCATCTGGCCGCCGCCGTGGGCACGCCCACGGTCGCTGTGTTCGGGCCCTCGGACCCGCGCCGCTACGGCCCCTACGGCGCCGGCCACCGGGCCGTCTGGAAGCCGCCAGAATGCGCTCCCTGCTTCGATCGGGGACGCTGGAACGAGACCTGCCAACGTTTTCGCTGTATCGAGGCTGTGAGCGTGGAGGATGTCTGGCAGGCCATCTCCCAAGTTTGGCCGGCCTGAGCCCTTATGCTATAATGAGCCGTGCTTCGGGCGGTTCTGCCGAAACGCTGTCCGGATTCGCAACCTAATTCGTTGAGGTGAGGTAACCATGCACAAGCGTTCGAGCCTTATCCTGGTGGTGGCACTCCTCGCTCTGCTGGTGACCATGGGCTGTTCGGTCAGCCAGTTGGTGGGGAAGCGGCCTCCCACTCCCACCCCGACATTCACCAAGACCCCGAAACCGACGTTCACCCCGACGCCGGTATTTACGCCGACCCCGATCCCGACCAACACGCCGGTGCCCACCGATACGCCGGCCGTGACCCCGACGCCGACGGACACGCCGCAACCCACGCCCACCCCCATGCCGCAGGCGATCGTGAAGCTGGCCAACCTGAACTACCGCGCCGGCCCCAGCACCCAGTACGCCTCCCTGGGCAAACTGTCCAAAGGCTATGTGCTGGAGGTGCGCAAGCGCACCGCCGATTCGACCTGGCTGAGAGTGTGCTGTCTGAACAATCAGGAGGGCTGGGTGGCCTCAGAGTATGTGGACCTGAGCGTGCCGATGGACACCATCCCGGTAGACGAGACGGTCCCGCCCACTCCGACGCCGCGGCCGCGCCCACCGACCAACACGCCGGCGCCACAGCCGCCGACGCCCACCCCTGCCCCGGCCTTCTACTACCGGGCAGTCGTGCAGTCCTGCCTGCCCAACGCCGGCATCACCTATATCCAGGGCACCGTCTATGAAGGCACCACGCCGCAGACCGGCAAGCGCGTGCGCCTGTCCTGGATCCCGGACGACCCAAACCCACCGGTGCCCGATTATGTCACCGGTACGGACCCGACGCGCCCGATCTATACCTTCATCCTCGACCCACAGGGGCCGCGCGAGGGCAACTGGTACGTCTGGGTGGTGGATGCGTCCGGCAAGCGCATCTCCGAGCTGGCCAATGTGCACACCACGGCCAGCGCCTCTGGCGCCGGCGCCTGCCAGCAGGCCATCGTGGACTTCGTGCACTAACCGCCGGCCAGTCTGAAGCCGGCGCACCATTCACCACATATGCGTTGGGCAGAAGCCGAGTACACTTGCTCGGCTTCTGCCATCCCTGACTGATCTGAGGCGAGTCGTTCATGAAACGGCTGGCACGATACATGGGCGTTCTGATCCTGGTGATGGCAGTGGCCGGCGGATTGGCCGCCTGTTCCTCGCCATCCGACTGGCTTTTCTCCATCACCGGTGAGACGGAACCCCTCCCGCAGGCCAAGGCCCTGCTCCAGCTCCTCTTTGACCAGTTCCGCCCCCACCCCCAGACGGCCGATTACGTGCCGGTGGCGCACGCCGGCCTCAACCCCTTCGGCGTCAACACCTTCCTGGAGCAGGAGGCCGACCCCGCCAAGCGCGAACTGGCGGTGCGCATGATCGCCGAGGCCGGCTTCCACTGGATCCGTCAGGAATTCCCGTGGGAGGACATCGAGATCCACGGCAAGGGGGATTTCGAGGACCGCCGGCATACACCCTACCGCTCCGCCTGGGAGAAGTACGATCACATCGTCTCCCTGGCGGAGAAATACGGCCTGGAGCTGATCGTGCGGCTGGACAATCCGCCGGCGTGGAGCCGGGCCGCCGGCGATGCCGCCGGCTCCCTCGCCCCGCCCGACAACTTCGAGGACTTCGGCGACTTCGTCGAGATGGTGGTGCGGCGCTACAAAGGGCGCGTGCGCTACTACCAGATATGGAACGAGCCGAACATCTACCCCGAATGGGGCGAGCGGCCGGTGGACCCCAAAGGCTATACTGAACTGCTCAAGGTCGCCTACACCCGCGCCAAAGCGGTGGACCCCGACGTGGTCATCATCTGCGGGGCGATGGCCTCCACCATCGAGCTGGACTACCGCAACCTGAACGATTTCGCCTTTTTACAGCAGATGTACGACGCCGGCGCCGCCCCCTATTTCGACGTGCTAGCCATGCAGGGCTACGGCCTGTGGTCCGGCCCCACCGACCGCCGCCTACAGCCGCGCGTCATCAATTTCTCCCGCCCGCTCTACATCCGCGACATCATGGTGAAGAACGGCGACGCCCATAAGCCCATCTGGATATCCGAGATGAACTGGAACGCCGCGCCGGATGCGCTCCCCGAGAAGCCCTTCGGTCAGGTGACACCGGAAATACAGGCCCGCTATGTCCTCCTGGCATATGAGCGCATCCAACGGGAGTGGCCGTGGCTGGGGGTCGCCAACGTCTGGTTCTTCAAGCGCGCCACGGACCAGGAGATCAACCAGCCGATGTACTACTTCCGCATGGTGGAGCCGGATTTCACCCCCATGCCGCTGTACGAGGCGCTGAAATCCTACACCCGCCAGGAGCCGGCCCTGTACCGCGGCTGTCATCAGGAGGACCACTGGGCACTGCGCTACCAGGGCGCCTGGCAGACCGATCGCGACGACCGCGCGGTGCTGGGGGCCTACCGCTGGAGCGAGGAAGCCGGCGCATCCATCACCTTCCGCTTCGAGGGCCGGGAGCTGTCATTGATTGCGCCGCGCGGGCCGGCCTTCGGCTCCCTGCGCCTGCGCGTGGACGGTGCGCCGGCCCACGAAGTCGCCCTGACCGCGCCGGCGGAGGGGTTCGGGCAGGTCGTATGGCGCGGGAGCTGGCTCTCTCCAGGCCCTCATACGGTGGAAATCGAGGTCGCCGGCGGGCGCGGCGCGCTGGATGCCCTCATCATCCGGCCCTGGCCGGCCTGGACGCCCTGGCTGATCCCCGCCGGCATCCTTGCCATCATCGGCCTGGCCGCCATCGCCTATGTTATCTCAGGCCGGCGCGGCGTGCGCCTGCGGGAGGGCTGGCGTGTACGCCGCTGAACGGCGTCGAGATGGGAGCCTTCTTCTGGCACTGGCGCTGATACTGCTATTGGCCCTGGCCCTGCGTCTGTACCGTCTGGACGGCCAGTCCCTCTGGGCGGACGAGGGCAACAGCGCGGCGCTCGCCGGCCGGCCCTTCGCCGTCATCGCCCAACAAGCCGCGCTGGACATTCACCCGCCCCTCTATTACTGGCTCCTGAAGATATGGTGCTCCCTCTTCGGCCAGAGCGAAGCCGCCCTGCGCGGCCCCTCGGTGCTCTTCTCGCTGGGAGTGGTAATCCTGGTGTACGCGCTGGGCGCGGAGCTTGCCGGCCCTCCTGCCGGCCTGGCCGCCGCCCTGCTGGCCGCCGTTTCCCCCCTGCAGGTGTACTACGCCCAGGAAGCCCGCATGTACATGCTCATGGCATTCTGGTCCGCGTTGGCGGCCTGGGGGGCCTGGCGCTGGATCGTACATCCCCGCTGGCTGTTCGCCCTGATATATATACTGGCCGGCGCGGCCGGCCTCTACACCCATTATTTCTTCCCGGCTGTCCTGCTGGCATGCAACCTGGTCTTCCTGTTCGCCTGGATGGAGCGCCGGCGCGCCCGCACTCTCGCCGCATGGGTCGGCATGCAGGCCGGCGTGCTCCTCTTATACCTTCCCTGGCTGGGCACCGGGCTGTCGCGCCTGCTGGCCTGGCCGCGCGGCACGGCCGCCATGGATATCATGACGTGGCTCGGGTCAGCCTGGCGAACGCTCTGCCTGGGGCCGGCCGGCCTGGACGCGCCCTGGAGCACTGCCCTGCCATTCGCACTGCTCCTGGCCCTCGGAGCGGCGGCGCTTGCCCTCGCCGGCAGGGAACGCGCGCCACTGCCGGCCGCGCGCTGGCTCCTCCCGTTCCTCGGCTGGCTCATCCCCGTCGCGCTCATGGCCGCCGGCGGCATCTATCAGCCAGCGCGCCTGAAATTCCTAATGGCTGGCAGTCCCTTTTTCTCCCTCTGCTTGGGCGCCGGCGCAGTACTTCCCCTGCAGTTGGCCCGCGCCGGCCGCCGGCCCACTATCCTGTCCAGCATCCTGGCCGGCCTGCTGGTCGCCCTGGCGCTGATACCCGC
>JACIWP010000169.1 GCA_014360855.1 Anaerolineae bacterium | reverse complement strand
TCCCCGGCCGCGCCAGTAGGTTGCGGCGCCGCCGTCGTCGGGCCGGTGGTGACCACGGTCGGGCTGATCACCTGCGTGACCGCCGGGGCCGGCGTAGCGGTCGCCAGCACCGTCTCGCCGACGGCGACGGTGGGAGTCGCCTTGGCCTCCGGCTTGGGCCGCGTGCACCCGCCGGCACTGACCAGCATCAGCATCACCAGCGCCATCACACCCAGGGAGAATATGACCTTTCTGCTCACAGGATGCCTCCTTCCCTTATGGTAGGTTGGCCTGTCGTTCCCGTGCTTCGCGTACTGCCAGGCCCCCTCAACCTACCCTGATGATAGCACAGGCATCCCCCAGCGTCAAGTAGGCCGGCGAATCCTAAACATAAAATAACGTAAAATTATGGGGCCTACCCCGAGATGACGCCCAGCTCGCGCCCCACCTTATGGAAGGCCTCCAGGCCGCGGTCCAGGTCCTCTTTGGTATGGGAGGCCGTGTTCATCACCCGGATGCGGGCCTTGCCGCGCGGCACGGTGGGAAAGCCCAGCGCCATGGCGAAAACACCTTCCTCGAACAGCCGGCGGGAGAACTCCATCGCCAGCGGCGCCTCGCCCAGCATGACCGGCACGATGGGGGTCTGTGAGGCGCCGATGTCAAAGCCCATGCGCTTCATCTCGGACTTAAAGTAGTTGGCGTTGGCCCACAGCCGGTCCACCAGCTCGGTGGATTCCTCCAGCAGGTCCACCGCGGCGATGCAGGTGGCGGTGTCCGCCGGCGTGACGGCGCTGGAGAACAGGAAGGGGCGCGCTTTCTGGCGCAGGAAGTCCACGATAACCTTCTTGCCGGCGATGACCCCGCCCACCACACCGAAGGCCTTGGACAGGGTGCCGATCTCGATATCGAACTTGCCGTGCAGGCCGAAATGGTCCACGATGCCGCGTCCGCCGCGCCCCAGCACCCCCTCGCCGTGGGCATCATCCACCATGGTGATGAGGCCATACTTCTCCGCCACCTCGTACAGCTTGTCCAGCGGGGCAATATCGCCGTCCATGCTGAACACGCCGTCGGTCACCAGCAGGCCGCGGCGGTAATTGGGCAGATGCTCCTTGACCTTTTCTTCCAGGTCCTGGGGGTCACAGTGCTTATAGACCACGATTTTGGCGCGGGACAGCCGGCACCCGTCAATAATGCTGGCATGGTTCAGCTCGTCGGAGAAGATGACGTCCTCCGGCCCCACCAGGGGCGGGATGGCGGCCTGGTTGGCGCAGAAGCCGGATTGGACGTAGAGCGCCGCCTCGACCCCTTTGAAGCGGGCCAGCCGCTCTTCCAGCTCCAGGTGCAGGCGCTGGGTGCCGGCGATCGAGCGCACTGCGGCCGGGCCGGCACCCCATTCCTGGATGGCCTTGATGGCCGCCTCCTTCAGGCGGGGATGCGTCGCCAGACCCAGGTAGTTGTTGGTGCAGAAGTTCAGCACCTTGCGCCCGTCCACCACCATCCAGGCGCCGGGCGGCGTGTCCATACGGCGGATGGTGATGAGCAAGCCCTCATTCCGCAACCGCTCCATTTCCTCTCGGATGAAATCGAGCTTATCAGCCATAGCATTCCTCCTTTGCGGCAAAAGCCGGCTTCACAGTTGGCCCTGCTGATAGCGGGCCTGTAGGGCGTTCAGCATATCCACGGTCATGGCCGGCAGGTCATAGGCCGGCCGCCATCCCCAATCTGCGCGCGCCACGCTGTCGTCAATGGAGCGCGGCCAGGAATCGGCAATGGCCTGGCGGAAATCCGGCTGGAACTCGCAGACGAAGTCGGGGATGTGCTTCCGGATCTCGCGGGCCAGCTCGCCGGCGGAGAAGCTCATGGCGGTGATATTGTAGTCGGCATGGCGCGTCAGCCGGCGGAAGTCTGCCTCCATCAACTCGATGGCCGCCCGGATGGCATCCGGCATGTACATCATAGGGAGCACCGTGTCCTCCCGCACGAAGCAGGTGTAGCGGCGGTACTTCACGGCGTCGTAAAAGATGGCCACGGCGTAATCCGTCGTGCCGCCGCCCGGCGGCGTCTTATGGCTGATGATACCCGGATAGCGCAGTCCGCGCACATCCACCCCGAACTTATGCACGTAGTAATTGCCCAACAGCTCGCCGGCGACCTTGGTGATGCCGTACATGGTGGTCGGGCTCAGGATGGTCTCCTGGGGCGTGTTATCCTTCGGCGTGCTGGGGCCGAAGACCGCCATGGAGCTGGGGCAAAACACTCGCACCAGCCCGTGGGTGCGGGCTACTTCCAGCACATTATACAACCCGGTCATATTGACGCGCCAGGCCAGGTCGGGCTTCTGTTCGCCGGCGGCCGACAGCACTGCGGCCAGATGATAGATCGTGTCGATGCGGTACTGCTCGACCACTTCTTCAAGGGCCTGGCGGTCCGTCACGTCCAGAGATACGAAAGGGCCGGAATCTCGCACATCGTCGGGGGGTGGAGTGCGGTGGCCGGCGGCCACCACATGCTCGTTTCCGTAGCGCTCCCGCAGGGCCATGGTCAATTCCGAGCCGATCTGGCCGCAGGCGCCGGTCACCAGGATGCTGCGCATCGGTCGAGAGGACATGGTTCGCTCCTTTGCGAGTTCAGTCGGTTAGGATGTTGTGCGCGCATTATAGCGCGCCGGCGCCGATCTTGCAACTTTTGTAGGCCAGACCATCATACCAGCATGACATCTCGGCAACTATTACCGGTGCGGGGGCTGACGCTGTCCTGCCGGCAAGCTGTTTCAACATTACCCCTCGTGTTTTTGACATTTATTCGACAGGCCGGTATAATATAGGGCGAAAGCGATGCGGGGTGGAGCAGTGGCAGCTCGTTGGGCTCATAACCCAAAGGTCGTTGGTTCGAATCCAACCCCCGCTACCTGAAGGCGGCGTAGCTCAGCTGGCAGAGCAAACGGCTCATAATCGTTGGGTCACTGGTTCGAGTCCAGTCGCCGCCACCAATATAGGGCCATTTCCCCAGGGAAATGGCCCTATATCGTTTCCGCGGATCCAGTCAGGTGGACGTGCCGGCCCCATCCTCCGGCACCTTATCCCGGTAGACGCCCCGATACTCGGGCGGCAGAAGCCTGGCGATGCGCAGCATGATGTCCTCGATCAGGGCATCGATCTGCCGGCCTTGATTCCCCTCTTCCAGCGGCCGGAGCTTGAAGGGCTGTCCCACCCGTACCACGATCTCCGCCCGGCGGAAACGCCGCAGTTCGCGAAATACCTTCTCCTGGCCGTACGCCACCACCGGCACCAGCGTGGCCCCCGTCCGAAGCGCCAGCAGAGCCGCGCCGCCCTTGCCCCTTTGCAATCCGCCGGTCTTACTGCGCGTGCCCTCGGGCGCGATGCCCACGATGGCACCCTGCTCCAGGAGCCGCTGGACCTTGCGCAGGGCGCCGATATCCGCCTCACCGCGCCGGATGAACACGGCATTGACGGACTTGAACAGCCGGCCCACCAAAGGATGCGATTCCCACTTCTCCGCGGCCAGCACGGTGGTGCGCACCGGCAGGACACAGAAGATGACCGGCGGGTCCAGCCAGTGCAGATGATTGGTCACCAGGATCAGCGGGCCCTGGCGCGGCAGGTTCTCCAGCCCTTCCACCCGCAGGCGCGCCAGCAGAGTGACCAGCGAGCGGATGGTCCACTGCAGGAAGCGGTAATACAGGTTCCTGCGGGTAAACGGATAGGAGTACTGGGTCGAGAGAACGCCGGCCATACCCTTTCCCATCACTCCGAAGCGGACGTAGCGACGCTCTGCAGGGCGCGAGCCACGGCGGCGATATGCGCCGGCGTACTGCCACAGCATCCGCCGATGATCTGCGCGCCCAACGCGCGGAATTTCAGGGCGAATTCGGCAAACTGCGCCGGCGTGACATCATATACCACGCGCTCGCCATCCAGGCGCGGGAGGCCGGCGTTCGGCTTGATCCATAAGCGCGCCGACGGGTTGGCCTCCCTCAGCCGGCGCAGCACCTCCAGGTTCTCCTCCAGCGAGCGGCCGCAGTTCGCGCCGATAGCCGTCAGGCCCAGCGGCCACAGCGTCTCCATAAACCGCTCTGGGGTAACGCCCATCATGGTGCGTCCCCGGGTGTCAAAGCTCATGGTCACGACCACTGGCAGGTCCGTCGCCTCCAGTGCGCCCAGGGCGGCCGCCCGCGCCTCTTCCAGATCGCTCATCGTCTCGATGACCAGCAGATCCACGCCGGCGTCCGCCAGGATGCCGGCCTGTTCCGCGTAGGCGCGCCGCGCCTCGTCGAAGGACAGGTTCCCCAGCGGTGCCATCAGCTCGCCGGTGGGCCCCATGTCGCCGGCCACCCAAGCGCCAAAGGGCTCCGCGGCACGCCGGGCGATTTCCACTGCGGCCCGATTGAAGCGCTCCAGCTCCGACTCCTTCTTCATGCGGGCCAGCTTGTGCCGGTTGCCGCCGAAGGTGTTGGTCAAGATAATGCGGGCGCCGGCCTCCAGGTAGGAGCGGTGCATGGCCTCGATCTTGGCCGGCTCCAGCACGTTCCATTCTTCGGGCGCCATGCCGGCGGGCAGGCCGGCGGCCTGCAGAAGCGTGCCGGCGGCCCCGTCGGCGATGAGAACTCGTCCATCCTGAAGGGCTTCTTGGAATTTCACGGCTGTATCTCCTCACTGCATAGATGCCCGCCCGGGGCCGATTATAATAACCCCGGCAGAGCGCCCCAGGCGCGCCAGGTGTGCCGCATTCTAGCATATCCCAGGGAATCGGGCAATGAGGAGGGTCATGGGGGCGTTGGGACGGCCTTGCCTCTCCCAGGCTCTGTTCAGACGCTCGGCTCCAGGTCGAGGGTGCTCCCCGCCGGCCACCCATGCACCACTTCCGGCCCCAGCACATTCATCAGATGGAACAAGGCCCGCTCCCCGGTGCAGTGGTTCGGGTAGACCGCCTTCAGCGCCGGCATCTCCCGCAACCGCCGGCCCACCCGCTCCAAATGCGCGGCATCGGCGCTGATCAGATGGGTGCCGCCGAAGATGGCCACCACCGGGCGCCCGAACACCTGCTCCACATGGTTCAGGGTGTTGAGCAGGCCGGCATGACAGCATCCGCACACCAGCACCAGCCCTTGTTCCGTCTCCAGCACTAAGGACATATCGTCCCGATACGGGTCCGGCACCAGGCCGGCCTCGCCCCGCAGGACATGATGGGGACTGCGGCCCTCTGGCTCACTCCGCCCAATGATCTCGCCGGTGGTCCAGATGCCGGGCAGAATCTCCTGCGGCCTGGCGCTCAGGCGCAGGTCGGCCTGCCGGCGAAGCTCCTCCGGCGGCATCTTCATCCCGATGGAGCGCAATTTCCCCTCTTTCTGGGAGAAGCGCTCGGTCATGATGTCGGGATGGGCATACAGGGGCATGCCCGGCCGGCGCTCCAGCAGTGCCGCCAGCCCGCCCGTGTGGTCATGATGTCCGTGGCTGATGACCAGCGCCCGAATGGTCCCTGGCTCGATGCCGGCGGCCTCCAGGTTATGCAGGAAGACCGCCGCGCTGGCGCCGGTATCCATCAGCACCCGCCCATCCCGCGACTCCACCAGCACCGCCAGCCCATGCTCCCCCCAGAACGAGGAGAGGGAAAGCACCGCATTGTCCACCAGACACATCAGTTTCATCGTCGGGGTCCTTTCTTAATTTGATGATGCTCGCATCCGACACAGGGGCTACCTATCCGGCGGATTGGCGGGAGTCGCCGGCCCCTGACTGCCGGCGCGCGTCGTGATCTCCACCGTCTCGATGCGCAGTCCCTCCATCTCCACAATCGTAAACTCGATGTCCTGATAGCGGAAGGTCTGTCCCTCCTTCGGAATGGCCTGCAGATGATAGAGGATGAAGCCGGCCAGCGTCTCGTAATCCTCCGACTCCGGCAGGTTCAGCCCCAGCTCCTCGTTGATCTCCTCGATGCGGCGCTGGGCATCGACGCGGAAGGTGTGAGACCCCAGCGGCTCCAGCGCCGGCTCGGTAACCGCCCATTCCTCGCTGATCTCCCCCATGATCTCCTCGGTCAGCATCTCCAAGGTAACGATGCCGGCGGTGCCGCCGTACTCGTCCAGCACCACCGCCATCTGGATATGGCGTTCGCGCATCTCGGAGAAGAGCGTCCCCACCTTGCGCGACTCCGGGACGCAGAAGGCCGGCCGGATGAGCGGCTCGATGGAGCTACTGCGCTCCACCTGGCCCAGTGCCACCGCCGCCAGGACATCTTTCATGGCGATGATGCCGACGATGTTGTCCAGACTGCCCTCATAGACGGGGAAGCGGGCATGCCGGCTGTTCACGAACAGGTGCAGTACCTGCTCCAGCGTGGCGCTTTTCTCCACCGCTTGAATCTCGGTGCGGGGGATCATGACTTCCCGCACGGGCCGGTCGCCGAAGCGCAGTAGCCGCTGGACCATGTCCTCCAGCTCCGCTTCCAGCAGGCCCTCGCGCTGGCTCTCCTCGATGACCATGCGCAGTTCTTCCACGGTCATGGCCATCCGATGGCCGGCCGGCAGGCCGGCGCCCAGCCAGCCCAGCACTATATGCGCCGAAGAATTCAGCAGTACGATAAAGGGGCGAAACACCCGGAAGAACATATCCATCAGGGGAGCGGCCGTCAACGAAGTGCGCTCCGCATAGCGCAGTGCCACCCCTTTCGGAACCTGCTCCCCCAGCACAATATGCAGGTACGTGATGAGCGCGAACGCCAGCACGGTGCCGGCAGTGTTGGCCACTGCCGCGCTCCAGCGGCCCACCAGGGTGCGCAGGGGCGGCTCGATGATGGCCGCCATGGTGCTCTCCCCCACCCAACCCAACGCCAGGCTGGTCATGGTGACGCCCAATTGGGAGGCGGCGATAAAGCGGTCCGGATTGTCCAGCAGGCGGCTCACCAACTGCGCGGCACGGTTGCCCTCCGCCGAGAGCTGGGCAATGCGGGTGCGGCGCACCGCCACCAGCGCGAACTCCATGGCAGTGAAGTAGCCGTTGGTCAGGATCAGCAGGAAAACCACCAGCAGTCGCAAAAGAACCGTCGGCAAAGTAAGCGCTTCCATCGCAAGCTCTCCTTATTCCACCTACCAACTTCTGCCGGCATTATAGCATATTCCCCGCCCTGGAGACACGTTCCTGACTCCCTGAGCAATGCCTTCCCTATTTGATTTTTCCCCCCACTTGGGGTAAGATTTTCCCATCC
>JACIWP010000168.1 GCA_014360855.1 Anaerolineae bacterium | reverse complement strand
TGGCCGCGGCGCAGCCGACCGAGACACCGCCGGCAGTGGCGATGCCGATGGCGGCCGGCCAGTACGCCGGCGGCAGGCGCCATGCCAAGCCCATCGCCAGGACAACCGCCGCTCCCATTGCCCCGACCACGATCCCCCTGCCCCAGCGTGCACGCGGCGCCAGCGCCCGCAGGCCGGCCATCACAGCTCCTGCTCCCAGGGCCGCCCAACAGACCAGGCCGGCGGCTCCCTCTGTGAGCAGGATATCCAGCAGGACATTGTGCGCCCGATCCAGCAGAAGGGGCGCGGGATCCCCCACCGTAGGAGCACGGTACGCCAGATAATTCGGCAGGACCAGCCCCTGCACATCCGGGCCATATCCGAGGGCCAACCGCCACGCCGGCATGCCGTGCCGCAGGAACGAGACCAATTCGCCCCAAAACTCTCCTCTTTGCCGACCACTGCCCGTCGGGTCCAGCCAGCCGGCCGCTTCCGGCAGGGCAAGCCCCTGTGCCAAGATCCAGATGCCGGCCGCGGCCAGCATAAGGGATGCCGCCGCGCCCAGCAGTACGCCGGCCCAAAGCCGCCGGCGCGCGGCTGTCAGCGTCAGGGCCAGCGCGCCGGCCAGTGCCAGCCCCAGCCATGCCCCGCGCGCCCCGGACCGCCACAACAGCCACAACGCGATGCCCGTCCACACGGCCAGCCAGCCGGCATACCCCACACGCCGGGCGCGCCAGGCCGCCCACAGCTCCAGCCACAGCGCCGGCAGGACCAGCACCAGGAAGCTCCCCAGGAAATCGGGATTCCCCAGGCTGACAAAGGCTCGCCCCAGGAACGGGTCCCCCTGCCACATGCGGGGGAGCGGCCAGCCCAGTGCCCACCACACGCCGGCCAGCCCCACCCAGCTCCCCGTCAGCACGATCGCCCACCGCAAAAGCCGCCATCCCTAGGGGGAGCGCGCCAGCAGGCCGGCGGCGATAATGCTGATCATCAGCGCCAGTTGGGTGAATAGGCCGAATTCGCGGTGGGGACTGCCCCATATGCTCCAGCTCGACTGCACCGACCACAGCGGCGCGAGCAGGGTCAGCGCCGTCAGGCCGGCCAGTCCGAGGCGCGCCGGCAGGGGAACGCCGTTCCATAACCTGACCATTTCCGCGCGCATGCCCGCGGGGTCCAGCACTACACCGAGACCAAACCCGCCCAGCACCAGCAGTACCGCCAGCCGTGCTTTGTCCGGCTCAAAGCCGAAGCTGGTGGCCGGCATGCTCCACAGCGGGAGCGCGGCCAACGCACAGAGCAAGCCGGCCCATGTCCACCGCAGGCCGCCGAGCCTGGGAGATGCTGTCCCCTGGTTCCAATCAGCCATGACCCTCATCCAACCGCCGCAGGCTGGCGCGCGTCCGTTCCGCAACGGCGCCAGCATGTGCCTTGGCCGCGTCAGCCATCTCTCGACGCAAGACCGAATCCGCAAGCAGGTGCTCGATGGCATCCCCTGCGGCGCCGGCATCGCCGGCCGGCACCACCAGGCCCGTCACCCCATCCACCACAGCCTCGGCCACCCCTCCCGTGCGCCATGCCACCGCTGGGACGCCGCACGCCGCCGCCTCCAGATACACCATCCCGAACCCTTCCACCTCACCGTCCTCTTCATCGGGTGTCGGCAGGAGGACAAAGAGGTCGCTGGCAGTATATACCGCCGGCAAATCCGCATCCGGCACATCCCCCCAGAAGCGCACCGCATCCGCGATGCCCAGTGCCCGCGCCAGGGCTTCCAGCCGGCGGCGCTCCGGCCCATCCCCGACGATCCAGTACCGCAGGCCAGGAAAGCGCCGGCGCAGTCTAGGTACCAACGAGAGCATCACATGCACTCCCTTGCGCCGTTCCAGCCGTGCTACTGTCAGGAGCACAGGCCCGTCCCCACGCGCCGGCGCCGCCGTCCCGCCAGCCCCGGGGAGTCCGAGAAAAGGGTGAATGACCTCGATCTGCTGTTCCGGATACCCTGTCGCCGCCACAAGCCCCTGGGTAAACCCGCTGATCGCCAGCACGCGATCCGCTTTCTGCAGTGCGGCAGTGAGGAACGGCCGCGCCCACCAGCGCACTGCCGGCTTCCGGATATCATCGCCAAACGCCCAGATGCGGTAGGGCACGCCCCACCATTTATGAATCAGGCGCGCCGCTACCCCAAACGGCAGGGCCTGGCCGCATTCCAGCATCTGGAAGGGGTACCGCCGACGGAGCAAAGGGAACAGGCACAGTGGGAAGAGAAACTGCGTCAGCCGGCGCCAGCCAGGGACCCCGCGCCCGAGCGCCGGCCATCTCACGACCGGGAACGGCTGTCGAGCATCGAACTCCCGCGCCCCGGGCGCCGCCGGCGCCGCCACGACGATGCGCTCCGCGGCAAAAGATGCCCGCTGATACAGCCAGCTCTGGATGCCGCCGCGCGCCGGCGGGAACCCCAACGTCACCAACAAGATGTCCCGTTCCATGCACTATACGCGCCCGATGCGCTTCCCCCTTTGACCCGACCCCAGCGTGCGGTACAGCTCAACCCATTGGGGGAGTACTGCTTCGGCGCGATAGCGCGACCAGACATCGCGCCGGCCGGCCTCGCCCCATTCCCCAAGCCGTTCGGGGGCCGCCAGCGCCTCAAGCACCGCTTCCGCCAGCGCCGCCGCATCTCCTGGCGGCACCAGCCGGCCGCCCACCCCCTCGCGAACGATCTCCGGCAGGCCGCCCACGCGCGAGGCGCTGACCGGCCGGCCGAGCGCCAACGCCTCCAGCGCCGACAGGCCGAACGCCTCCCGGCGCGAGGGCACGATCACCAGGTCGCAGGCGCTCAGCCAGGGGCGGATATCCGGCTGAAAGCCGGCCCAGATGATACCATCTCCCGCCGACAGCCGGCGCTCTGGCCCGACCACCAATACTCTTGCGTCAGGCCGCTCCCTGCGTATGGGCAAAAAGGCTTTCAGCAAAACATCCAGCCCCTTCTCCCGGCTGTCCCGCCCGAAGTATCCCAGCACCGGCTGGCCCTCCGCCAGTCCCAGCCGCCGGCGCGTCTCCGCCCGCCACGCACCGGCATCCCCGGCCTCCCACCCCGGCTCGATAAAATTGGGCAAGTAGCGGATGCGCTCCGCCGGCACCCCCCACCGGCGCAGGAGCCGGCATTGATACTCCGACACCCCGACGACCCAGTCAAAGCGCGGCAGGAGCAGTCGGTCCAAAAGCTCGTACGAGCGCACCCGGGCGGTGGCGCCCGTATGCCCGTGACAGGTGCTTATGAGAGTTATGTCAAGTCCCCTCCCCCGCGCTGCCCATGCCAGCATATCACTGCGGTAATCGTTGCAGTGCACAGCCGGCGGGCGTTCCTGCCGGAACATGATGCGCAGGGAACCGACGGCTCTCGATGACCAGGGGGCGGGATCGGGTATCTGCACCGCCGGTACCCCCTGCGCCGCGGCGAACCGCGCGGCCGGGTGCTCGTCCGGCCGGCCGGGCCGCCGGCGGTACAGCAGGCCCAGCAGTGGCTGGAAGCCGGCCGCTGTCAGCGCCTGCGAGATATATATCAGCCGGCGCTCGATGCCGGCGCATTCGCCACTGCTTCGCAAGAACATCACCACCTGCCCCGCCTGCATCACCCAATCATAGGCTCCCGCCACAAGCGCTTGAGCACCCGCCACTGGAGTGCCGTTTTGGCGCGCGCCGCCGGCACGAACAGCCCGGCCGGCCCCATTATCGCCATCTTCATCAGGGATAACAGGGTGATCATCCAGCGGTAGGCATGCCCCGCCAGCCGGCCGTGTTGCTTGCGGAAATAGCGCAGGAGGCTGACCAGCGCCTGCACGCCGGCCTCCTCCGGACACAGGGCACTGCTTCTGCCCCCCAAATGAATCACCTTTGCCTGCCCCACATAATATACCTGCCAGCCGGCGGCGCGCAAGGCCTGACAAATGTCCATGTCCTCCGCATACAGGAAATAGCGCTCATCGAACCCGCCGACTGCCTCCCAGGCCGGCCGGCGCACGCACATCGCCGCCCCGGACACCGCCGGCGCCTCAGCGGTTTCATCTCCGAGCATGAGCGCAAGCCGGGAAAAGGATGGACCCCGCAGGCCGGCCTTTTCCAGCAGTTCCGTCCAGAGGGTGGGGAACCGCCGCGCAGAGAGGGGATACGTCCTGCCATCTGCCGTCAGCAGTTGGGGGCCGACAACCCCGGCCCGGGGATGATCTGCCATCCCATTGAGGAGCGCCTTCACCGCACCTAGCTCCACGACGGTATCGGGATTGAGGAACCAGAGATACTCCCCGCGCGCAAGCTGTGCGGCGCGGTTGGCCGCCGCGGCATAGCCCAGGTTCTCCGGGAAGGTCAGCACACGCACGTCGGGTGCCTGCCGGCACAGCCACTCGACCGTGCCGTCCGCGGAGCCATTGTCCGCCGCGATGATCTCCGCCGAAAGCCCCGCCAGCGCCGGCCGCAGGGATTCCAGACACCGTTCCAGCGCCGGCCGGCAGTTCCAGGTAACGATGATCACGGATAACTGGGGAGGCGCACCGGGTTCAGCACTGCCCAGGACCACAGGCGCGGGCGCCGGCCGCGCGCTCGCCCAGAGACCGCCCCCCGCCCCCCATATCTGTTCCAAGCCGGCGGCCAGGTGTGCCAACAGCCGTAACAAAGGTCCTACCCCCCGCAGATGGATCCCATGCGCAGAGGCCCAATTACGGATGCTCCCTTCCCAGCCGACCGCGGAAGGCCGCGAGCGCAGGATAACGTCCATATACCCCGTGTCCTGCAGGAGACGGCGCAGTGCCGCCGGCGTGAAATCACAGCGGTGCCGCGGCACGTCGAGATGCACCCACCACCGGCCGAAGACCCGCGCCTGCAGGCTGTCCAGATTGGGCACTTCCAGCAGTAACCGCCCCGCCGGCCGCAGAAGGCGCCGGGCCTCGGCCAGTGCAGTATGGGGAGAAAGGGTGTGTTCCAGGCTGTGCCAGAAGGTGATAACGTCGAACTGTGCGGAGGCAAAGGGCATTTGTTCGGCGCGGCCGGCGGCAAATGCCCCGTCATCCGGCGCGCCGGCAGAGCCGTGGATCAGCGCCGGCTCCAGCCCGAACGCGCGCCAGCCCAGGTCACGCATCGCGCAGACGTACTGGCCGGCGCCGCACCCCACGTCCAGCAGTCTGCCCCCAGGCACGTAAGGAGGGAGAAGGGACAGGCGGCCGGCAAGGGGCCATCCGACGAGCATACCGAGCCAGCGTGCCAGCCAGGTGGGAGCCGGCGCCGGATAGCCCTTCCAGGTGGAGAGGACCGCCCGTTTGAGCCAGCGCCGCCAGCCGGCACGCGCCGGCGCCCGCGCCAGCTCCACCGCCGGCAGAGGCGGCGCTTCCTTGGGGTCGGCGATCCAGGCCAGGCCGCAGTGCCGGCAGTACCGCAGGGTATATTCGCCGGGGGTGCCCAGCCGCCAGTCACGAAGCCCTTCCTGCTCCCTGTAGTCCCCACAGCCGCAGACCGGACAGCCGGCCGGCCTCTCATCTTGAGAAAGGGATTCCAGTCGCCAATCCATATGCTCTTTTCAGCGGGCGCCGCGGGACATGCGCGGCAGATAGGCCGCCGGCCCGGGGAGTTCCGAGCGCATCAGGGGATAGACGATGCGCGGGTCCGGTCCGACGGGAAAGCTGGTGATGCCGTCCCGCCGGCCGTCCAGGTCCTCGGGCGAACCATCCAGGACGCCGCTCCGCCGGCCGGCTTTGTCCACGATCCATACACCGTCGGCCGGCAGGGACATCGTCTGCGTGACCGTCTCGCTCCAGCAGACGAGCTTCTCTCGATCGCCGGCGTCGAACGCATAGGCCTCCAGCGTGCCCTGTGAGGCATCGCGCAGATAGGGCAGGCCGGCCAGCTCGCGGGTGAAGGTCTGATAGGCCGTGTACGAGGGCTTTGCAGAACCATCCGCCCGCAGGAGGCCGTACTTGCGCGGGTCGTTCGGGTCGTCCATCATCTCGAACCAGACGACGGCGCGCAGGCCGGCGGCGTGGGCGCGGGCATGGGCCTGCACCAGATAGCGACTGCTGGCCTCCTCGCTGTAATCCTGCCCATCCTCGGCCGGCCCCGCGCTGGGATAGCCCACCTCGGTCAGGATGATGGGTTTCTGCAGGCCGGCCTGCGCCATCTCCCCGCGCACATAGGCCGTCTTGCCGATGAGGTCTTTCCCGAAGGGGTCCCAGCGCCAGTGAAACGCCCGATAATAGTGGAAATTCATCAGGTCAAACTGCTTGCCGCCAGGGCTGTCCAGCACCTGGTTCAGGAACATATGGTTGAAATAGTCTTCCAGCAGTTCCAGCGCCAGGCCGCCGAAGACCACCTGTGCCTGCGGGTCAACGGCCTTCACCGCGGGGTAGGCCTGGCCCAGCAGTGCGGCGTATTGTGCCGGATATTGGCCCCAGCATCCGCCCTGCTGGTGCATATCGGGGCGCTGATTGTCCGGCTCGTTGTACAGCTCCCAATACTTGATGTGATAGGGCGCGCCGCTGTAGCGCGCCACTGCCGCCTGCAGGAAGCTGACCAGCCGGCCCGCCGGCACTTTATCGATCGGCCCACAGGGAGTCGTGGCCGCCCAAGAGGGGTTGTCACGCACGGTGACCATGATGGCAAAGCCGGCCTGCGCCATGGCGCCGAACAGTGCATCGTACTTGTCCCACACGTAGGTCGGTGGATCAGTGTTCGTCGGCTCGACCTCGGCCCAGCGCAGGTTGACCCGGATCAGCTCCGCGCCGGCATTCCCCGCCGGCGCCAGCAGGTCCCGCTGAGAAAGGATATCGCGGAACTGGATGCCGTAGAAGGGCAGTGCCGGCGTCTGGTCGGCGGTCGTCCCGCCCCCGGCCGGCCAAATTACCGCCGCCAATATCAGCACCGTCAGCAGTACAAGCGCTCGTCTTGCCATCCGCATGCTCCCTCTACTCTGTTACGTCGGACAGGCTCTCCCCAGCCCATTCAGGGAGGATAACACGCATCCCGTCGTCTACGGCGCCAGGATCAGGGGGAGCCAGAGGCGACCCCCGGCGGCCGGCGTCCCCGTGGGGGTGGGGTCAGGGTCCATGGTTGCTGTCGGCGTCCCAGTCGGCACTGCAGTCAAGGTCGCAGTAGGGGTCGAAGTGGCGGTCGGCGTCGGGGACGGCAAGATGGTGTCCGTCACCGTTGGCGTATGCGTGGGTGTTGGCGTGCCCGAAGCCCGTTCGACGAACACGGGGTCGCTCGT
>JACIWP010000167.1 GCA_014360855.1 Anaerolineae bacterium | reverse complement strand
CCTGACGGCGCGGCCGGCCATCGGTTTATGTCCTGAATCATCGGCAAGGGAGGTACATGCGTGGCCCTGCAAGCAAGGGATATCGTTGAAGCGCTCAAAAAGCAAATCGAGACGTTCCAGGCGCCCATCGAGGCAGTGGATGTCGGCACCGTCATCGAGGTGGGCGACGGCATCGCGCGCATCTCGGGCCTCTCCGGCGCCATGGCCAACGAACTGCTGGAGTTCCCCGAGGGGGTGTACGGCCTGGCGCTGAACCTGGAGGTGGACAACGTCGGCGCCGTCATCCTGGGCGACTTCACCAAAATTCAGGAAGGGGACCTGGTGCGCTGTACCGGGCGCATCGTGTCTGTGCCCGTGGGCGAGGGACTGTTGGGACGCGTGGTCAACGCCTTGGGCCAGCCGATCGACGGCAAAGGTCCCATTGAGCCGGCCGACTACTACCCGGTCGAGCGCATCGCGCCCAACGTGGTGGCCCGCGAACCGGTCAAACATCCCGTGCAGACGGGCATCAAGGCCATTGACTCCATGATCCCCATCGGGCGCGGCCAGCGCGAGCTGATCATCGGCGACCGGCAGACGGGCAAGACCGCCATCGCCATTGACACCATCATCAACCAACGGGACAAGGACCTGTACTGCATTTACGTCGCCATCGGCCAGAAGCGCTCCAGCGTCGCCCAGGTGGTGGCCACGCTGGAGAAATTCGGGGCCATGAAGCACACCATCGTGGTGGCGGCGACCGCTTCGGAGCCGGCGGCCCTGCAGTACATCGCGCCCTATGCCGGCTGTGCCATGGGCGAATACTTCATGCACCAGGGCAAAGAGGCGCTCATCATTTACGATGACCTGACCAAGCACGCCTGGGCCTACCGCCAGATCTCCCTGCTCCTGCGCCGGCCGCCCGGACGCGAGGCCTATCCCGGCGACGTCTTCTACCTGCACTCGCGCCTGCTGGAGCGCGCCGCCAAGCTGAACGCCGCCCACGGCGGCGGAAGCCTGACCGCCCTGCCCATTATCGAGACGCAGGCCGGCGACGTCTCCGCCTACATCCCGACCAACGTCATCTCCATTACCGACGGCCAGATTTACCTGGAGACCGACCTGTTCAACGCCGGCATCCGGCCGGCCATCAACGTCGGCATCTCCGTCTCGCGCGTGGGCGGCGCCGCCCAGACCAAGGCCATGCGCCAGGTGGCCGGCCGACTGCGCCTGGAAATGGCCCAGTACCGCGAGCTGGAATCCTTCGCCCAGTTCGGCTCCGAGCTGGACAAGGCCACCCAGATGCAGTTGGAGCGCGGCAAGCGCCTGACCGAAGTGCTGAAACAGCCGCAGTACCAACCCATGTCGCTGGAGCATCAGGTCATGATCCTGTACGCCGCCACGCACGACTACCTGGATGATATCCCGGTGGACAAGGTGCGGCAGTTCGAAGAGGAGTTCCTGCGGTTTATGGACGCCAGCCATCCGGAAGTGGGCGCTATGATCGCCAGGGAGAAGGCGCTCACGGAGGATATCGAGCAGGCACTGCGGCTGGCCATTGAGGAATTCCGCGCCACCATCAGCTACCGCATGACGAGCTGAGGCGCGCGGGACAGCAGGAGCGGACATCCTTGGCAACGCTGAGAGAAATACGCCGGCGCATCCGCAGTGTACGCAATATCGCCAAGGTGACCCGGGCCATGGAGATGGTGGCCGCGGCCAAGATGCGGCGCGCCCAGAGCCGCACCCTGGCCACGCGCCCCTACGCCGAGAAGGCCTGGGAGGTGCTGGTGCACCTGGCCCTTCAGCGCACGGCCTCGGAAGCCATGCACCCCCTGCTGGCATCCCATCCAGGAGAGTGCATCGGCCTGGTGGTGGTGACCAGCAATAAGGGCCTGTGCGGCGGATACAACCACAATATCGTCAACCTGGCCTGTGAGTTCATCGAGCATGCGCCCATGCCAGTGGAAGTGATCACGGTGGGACGGGTCGGCCGGCGCGCCATGCTGAGGGCCGGCTACCATATCCGCGCGGTGTTCGAGGACATCCCCGACCTGCCCGTCCTGATGGACATCACCGGCATCACCCGGGCAATCACCGAGGACTTCCTTTCCGGGCACTTTGGCGAAGTCTATGTGGTCTACACGCGCTTCGTCAACACCATGGTGCAGGTGCCGGAGGTGGCCCGGCTCCTGCCCCTGCGGGCGCTGGAGCGCTCGCGCAGTGCGGTGGAGGCAATTCAGCGGGCGGCCGAACAGCCGACCCTGCTGGAATACGTATATGAACCCAGCCCGGGAGCGATCCTGAACGCCCTGGTGCCGCGCTTCCTGGAGATGCAGGTGTATCAGATCATGCTGGAGGCGTCGGCCAGCGAGCACAGCGCCCGCATGGTGGCCATGCGCAACGCCACCGACAGCGCCGGCGAGCTGATTGACGCGCTGACGCTCACCTACAACCGGGCGCGCCAGGAAGCCATCACCAAGGAAATGGTGGATATTGCCGGCGGCGCCGAGGCGTTGGCCAAGGCGCGCGGCCGGCGCTGAACCCAGCATCTACGATTGCGGAGGAATACATGGCCCGAGGGACAAAAGGTCGTGTCGTACAGGTAATTGGGCCGGTGGTGGACGTCGCCTTCCCGGAAGGCGAACTGCCCGAAATCTATCATGCGCTGGAAATCTACCGCGACGGCAAGCGGTTGGTCCTGGAAGTACAACAGCACCTGGGCAACGATTGGGTGCGCTGTGTCGCCATGGACTCCACCGACGGCCTGCGCCGCGGCGAAGAAGTCATCGACACCGGCGCGCCCATCATGGTGCCAGTGGGGCCGGAGACGCTGGGCCGGGTCTTCAACGTCATCGGCGACCCCATTGACGAGAAGGGACCGGTGAACGCCAAGACGTTTTATCCGATCCACCGGCCGGCGCCCTCCTTCGAAGAGCAGGTCACCCAACCGGAGTTCTTCGAGACCGGCCTGAAGGTCATTGACCTCATTGCTCCCTTCACCAAGGGCGGCAAGACGGGCATTTTCGGCGGCGCCGGCGTCGGCAAGACCGTCATCATCCAGGAGCTGATCCACAATATCGCCACGGTGCACGGCGGCTACTCGGTCTTCGCCGGCGTGGGAGAGCGCTCCCGCGAGGGCAATGACCTGCTCCTGGAAATGACCCATTCCGGCGTCATCGATAAGACCGTGATGGTCTTCGGCCAGATGAACGAGCCGCCCGGCGTGCGCCTGCGGGTGGGCCTGACCGGCCTGACTATGGCGGAGTACTTCCGCGACGAGGGGCGCGACGTCCTGCTGTTCATTGATAACATCTTCCGCTTCGTCATGTCCGGTTCCGAAGTATCGGCCCTGCTGGGGCGCATGCCCAGTGCGGTAGGCTACCAGCCTACCCTGAGCACCGAGATGGGCGAACTGCAGGAGCGCATCACTTCCACCAAGCGCGGCTCCATCACCTCGATGCAGGCGGTGTACGTGCCGGCGGACGACTACACGGACCCCGCGCCGGTGGCCACCTTCGCCCACCTGGACGCCACCATCGCCCTCGAACGCTCCATCGCCGCCCAGGGCATTTACCCGGCGGTGGACCCGCTGGCCTCCACCTCGCGCATCCTGGACCCCAACATCGTCGGCCGGCGGCATTACGAGGTAGCGCGCGGCGTCCAGCAGGTGCTCCAGCGCTATAAGGACCTATCGGACGTCATCGCCATCCTGGGCATGGAGGAGCTGAGCGAGGAGGACAAGCTCATCGTGGCGCGTGCCCGCAAGATCCAGCGCTTCCTCTCCCAGCCCATGTTCGTGGCGGAGCAGTTCACCGGCCGCAAAGGCGTATATGTGCCCATCGAGGAAACGGTGCGCGGCTTTGAGGAGATCCTCACCGGCATGCACGATGACATCCCCGAGCAGGCCTTCTACATGCAGGGCACCATTGATGATGTGGTGAAAGCCGCGGCACGTTTCAAAGGTGAGTGAGGCAGATGCGGGTTCTGCAGTGTGAGATTGTGACAGCGGAGCGCCGGGTGTACGCCGGCGAAGTGCGGGAGGTCATCGCGCCCACCACTACCGGCCAGGTGACCATCCTGCCGCGCCATGTGCCGCTGTTGTGTTCCTTAATGCCCGGCGAGGTGCGGCTGGTGCGGCCGGACAACGAGGAAATCCTGCTGGCCATCGGCGGCGGCTTTATGGAAGTGCGGGGCGACCGGGTGGTCATCCTGGCGGACACCGCGGAGCGCGCCGATGAGATTGACGTGGAGCGGGCGCGCAAAGCGCGCGAGCGGGCGGAGCAGTTACTGCGCCAGAAGATCAGCGACGTGGAGTTTGCCCGCGCCGAGGCCGCCCTGCGGCGCGCCATGGCCCGCCTGCGGGTGGCGGAGCGAGCAAAGGTGCGCCGCCGGCGCCATACACCCTCCTCCGGCGGCGGAACAGTGGAAGAATAAGAAGGGCCTTGGAACCGGATGGGCCAGCTATAACGCCATCATTTTTGCCCATTTGACAAATTCTGGCCCCTTTGCTATCATTACAACGACTAAAGCTGAGGGCATTGGGAAGTATGGAAGCGAGCGCGCGTAATCGGACCCTGAAACAGGAAGACATGGCTGTCCTCCTGTCCGCGCGCGCCGTGAATGCCCTGTCTTTTGCCGGCGTGTATTTTTATTACTATTACTTTCCCTTCGCGCGGGGCGCGAGGGCTTCACGCCGGCTGAGGGAGTGACCATATAGCCTTACCCTCAGCGTATCGAGGAGGATACAGCGTGGAGCGCAAGCTCCACGCTTTTTTATTTCCCAAAACCCGCACGATGGAGGAGGTATACCCATGGCGATTTGCTGTCGCGGGGTGCGCGGCGCCATCACCGTCGAATCCAACACGCCCGAGGCCATCCTGGAGGCCGCGCGGGAGCTCCTGCAGGCGATGGCCGAGGCCAACGGCATTCAGCCGGCGGATATCGCCAGCATCCTCTTCACCGTCACACCAGACCTGAACGCCGCGTATCCCGCGCAGGCGGCCCGGGAGCTGGGCTGGCGCCACACGCCGCTGATGTGCGCCACGGAAATCCCGGTGCCGGCCGGCCTGCCGCGCTGTGTGCGCGTGCTGATACACTGGAACACCGAGAAAAGCCAGGAGGAGATTATCCACGTGTACTTGCGGGACGCCCAACGCCTGCGTCCCGACCTGACAGGAGGTTCATAATGGGGAAAATAGTCGTCGCTTTCCAGGGGGAACACGGGGCATATTCGGAAGAGGCGGTCTACCAACACTTTCCGCGCGATACGGAGACCCTGCCCTGTCACTCGCTCAAGGAAATCTTCGAGGCCATCGAGAGCGGGCGCGCCACCCACGGCATGCTGCCGATCGAGAACTCCACCGCCGGCTCCATCAACCAGTCCTACGACCTCTTGCTGGAATACGACCTGAAAATCTGGGCGGAGGTCATCCTGCGGGTGCGGCACTGCCTGCTGGCCAATCCCGGCACCAGCATCGAGCAGATTCGGCGGGTGCGCTCGCATCCGCAGGCGCTGGCGCAGTGCGAGCGCTACATCGCCAGCCATAATTTCGAGCCGATCAGCTACTACGATACCGCCGGCAGTGCTCGTGAGCTGGCGGAGAACCCTCAGCCGGACATGGCCGCCATCGCCAGCCGGCTGGCCGGCGAGATGTACGGCCTGCAGGTGCTCGACTCCGATATCGAGGACCTCCGTTTCAACTACACCCGCTTCTTCGTCCTCGGGACGGAGGACCCACCCCGCACGGAGCACAGCAAGACCTCAGTAGTCTTCGCCACGCGGCACGTGCCGCGTGCCCTGTACACCTGCCTGGGCGAGTTCGCCGAACGGGACATCAACCTGACCAAGCTGGAGTCCCGCCCCCGCCGCAACAAGCCCTGGCACTATCTCTTTTACCTGGACTTCGAGGGCCACTGGCAGGAGCCTCACTGTGAAAAGGCCCTGTTGGGGCTCCTGCGCAGAGCGGCCTTTGTCAAGGTGCTGGGTTCGTATCCCGCCGCCCCCATGCCGGCGGAAACCGATAACGACCATGAACAAATCTAGAACACGAATATAGAGAAAAGGAGGAAAGGGGTGTGATTATCGTGATGAAACGAGATGCGACACAGGCGGATGTGGAAGCGGTCATAGAGCGGGTGCACTCTTTCGGCCTGCGCACCCACGTGTCCGTTGGCGAGGAGCGCACCATCGTGGGCATTATCGGCGACGAGCGTAATCTGCCCGTGCACCAGATCGAGCGGCTCAACGGTGTGGAGCGGGCGGTGCCGATCCTGCACCCCTTCAAGCTGGCCAGCAGTGAGTTCGTGCAGGGACGCACCGTCATCCAGGTGGGGAATGTGCGCATTGGGGGCGAGGAGATCGTGGTCATGGCCGGCCCCTGCGCCGTGGAATCGCGCGAACAGCTCCTGGAAACCGCCCTCGCCGTGAAGAAGGCCGGCGCCCAAATCCTGCGCGGCGGCGCCTTCAAACCACGCACCTCCCCATACTCCTTCCAGGGCCTGGGCAAAGAGGGCCTGGAATATCTGGCGGAAGCGCGGGCGCTGACCGGCCTGCCGGTCGTGACCGAGGTCATCAGCCCCACCGATGTAGAGCTGGTCAGCCAGTATGCGGACATCCTCCAGATCGGCGCCCGCAATTCCCAGAACTTCGCCCTTCTGCACGAGGTGGGCCTGACCCGCAAGCCGGTCCTGCTGAAGCGCGGCATGATGTCCCGGCTGGAAGAATTCCTGATGTCCGCGGAGTATGTCCTGGCCGCCGGCAATCCCAACGTCATCCTGTGCGAGCGCGGCATCCGCACTTTCGAGACCTACACCCGCAACACCGTGGACATCAACGCTGTGCCGGTGTTGAAACAGCTCAGCCATCTGCCGGTCCTGCTGGACCCCAGCCACGGCACGGGGAAATGGGACCTGGTGCCGGCGGTGGCCAAGGCCGCCATCGCCGCCGGCGCCGATGGCCTCCTTATTGAGGTGCATCCACGACCGGAAGAGGCCCTTTCCGACGGGATGCAGTCGCTCAAGCCGGATAAATTCGCCGCACTGATGCGCGACCTGGCGCGCGTGGCGCAGGCCGTGGACCGCAAGCTCACCCTGGAGGCCGGCGTATGAGCGAGGAGCCTGACTTTGCCGGCGCATGCATCGCCATCGTCGGGCTGGGGCTGATGGGCGGATCGCTGGCCGGCGCGCTGGCCACGCGCCGGGCCTGCCGGCGGGTAGTGGGCGTCTCGCGCCGGCCGGAAACCCTGCGCACCGCCCTGGAACGCGGCTGGATCCATCACGG
>JACIWP010000166.1 GCA_014360855.1 Anaerolineae bacterium | reverse complement strand
GTACCTCTCCCGTGCGAACGAGGAGCTCCTGGTCCTGGTCGCCGTTGAGACCCTGGAAGCCGTTTCCAATTTGCCGGAAATACTCGGCGTGGAGGGGCTGGATGGCGTTTTCATCGGCCCGATGGACCTCGCAACCTCGATGGGGTATTTCGCCAACCCGGGCCATCCAGAGGTACAATCCGCCATTGCGAGGGCTGAGGAGGGGGTATTGAAGGCCGGCAAGGTATTGGCGACCACCTGCACGAGCTGGGAGCAGGCAGAAAGTTTGTACCGCCGTGGCTATCAGATGCTGATGGTGTTGGCCGATGGAGTAGGGCTGGCCAGGTTAGCGGCCGATCGCGTCACCGCCTTCCGCAGAGCCTTTCCCCAGAGATAAGAGATAAGGATTGGCCTGGGATCCAACATCCCAGGCCAATCTTCTATTCCTGCCGAAACCCCAATCTGTTACTTGGAGATTTGTCCGGCGTATACGCTCGCGCTGGGATAGAAGAAGGCGATGGTGATAGAGCCACCCTCGTCGTACTCAAAGACATGCCATTCGTTTTCGGGAAAGTGCAGGATCATATCCGGCTCGAGCGGAATGCGCTCACCTAATTCATCGGGTTGATCACCGAACCCTCCGAATCTGACGTACCCGCGTTCGGATTCCAGCACCACCACCACCTCTTCCGCGTGCCGGTGTGGGCTCATCGGCCCATATTCTGCGGCATAGCGGGCGAACCCCATGGTGATCAGATTGCTGGGGGAGGCGGCGCCTTGCTGGCCGACAACCAACTGAATGGCACGACCGGGGAGCGGCCGTAGGGGAACGTCCTGCCGGCGGATGAGCTTCATTTCGCATTACCTCCTAGTATCCTGGACAGCAAGCGGATGAATACGTATTCAACATTGTATACGACTTCAGGGATCTGTCAAATTGCCTCACCACAGGGGGCGTCCTAGAGTGGTGGGGAAAGCACCTGCGGAGGAGGAGACGAAGGGTGGATGCTCACCCCCTCTGGCGCGGAAGCCTCGCGTCCGCGGGACCTTCTACCGCTGTGCGGCCTGCGGGGGCAGGGCCGGCCAGCCCTGCCCTGCGCAATGGCGACTCCCTCTCGTTTACTCCGAGTTGACAAATCCTATCATTTGTGATAAGATTGCATATAAATGTGGTGGCTGTTCCCAGCTCCGTTTAGCATCCTGCTGTGCCGGCCTACTGCGAGGTGATGCATGTCCGACCATCATGCTGAAATGCTTCAGACACTGTCCGCTCAACCCCTTTCCACCTATGACCCTTCGCTGTTGCTGGAGATGTTCCGCCGTATGACCCTGGTGCGCGAGTTTGAACTGCGCGCCATCGAGGAACGCCGCAACGGCCTGATCCCCGGCTTCATCCACCCCTGCGTGGGACAGGAAGCCACCGCGGTGGGCGCCTGCCTGGCCCTGGCGCCGGCGGATGTGATCACCAGCACCCATCGCGGGCACGGGCATCTGATCGGCAAGGGCGGCGATCCCCGCTATATGATGGCGGAGCTCGCCGGCCGCTCCACCGGCTACTGCCTGGGCCGCGGCGGCTCCCTCCATATCGCCGACTTTGACCTGGGCATCCTCGGCGCCAACGGCATCGTCGCCGGCGGCATCCCTATCGCCGTCGGCGCCGGCCTTGCCTTCCACCTGCGGGGGGAGAAGCGCGTGGCGCTGGCCTTTTTCGGCGACGGCGCGGTCAATCAGGGCGCGTTCCATGAAGCGGCCAACATGGCCGGCCTCTGGAAGCTCCCGGTCATCTTCATGTGCGAGAACAACCTTTACGGCGAAGGCACCCCCCAGCATAAACAGGCCCCTATCGCCGACCTGGCGGCGCGCGCCGCGGGATACGGCTTCCCGGGCATCATTGTGGACGGCAACGATGTCCTGGCGGTCTATGAGGCGGTGCGCATGGCGGCGGAACGGGCGCGCGCCGGCCTGGGGCCGACCTTCGTCGAGGGCAAGACCTACCGCCAGCGGGGACATTACGAGGGCGACCCGATGGTTTACCGCACCCAGGAGGAAATGGAGTACTGGAAAGCGCGCGACCCGGTGGTGCTCTTCCGCCGGCGCCTGCTGGAGGCCGGCATCTTCGACGAGCAGACCCTGGACAAGGTTCATCAAGACGTCCTCCGCCAACTGGACGAAGCGGTGGAATTCGCCAAGTCCGCGCCCATCCCAAAGGCGGAGGAAGCCCTGCTGGGCGTGTACGGCGATACCCATAACGGCCTGGTGTTCTGAGGTGCGGGAATGAGAGAGATCACATTTGCTGAAGCCATTCGCGAAGCACTGCGTGAGGAGATGCACCGCGACCCGTCGGTGTTCATCATGGGCGAGGATGTCGGGGTATTCGGTGGGGTGTTCGGCGTGACCGCCGGCCTGTATGAGGAGTTTGGCCCCGACCGCGTGCGGGATACCCCCATCAGCGAGAGCGCCATCGTCGGAGGGGGGCTGGGCGCGGCGATGATGGGCATGCGGCCGGTGGTGGAGATCATGTTCGGCGATTTCCTGATGTGCGCCGGCGATCAGATCGTCAACCAGGCCGCCAAAGCGCGCTACATGAGCGGCGGCAAGGCGAAAGTCCCCTTGACCATCCGCGTGACGACCGGCGCGCCCGGTTCAGCCGCGGCACAGCATTCGCAAAGCCCGGAATCGTGGTTCATGAACGTGCCGGGGCTGAAGATCGCCGTGCCGGCCACGCCGGCGGATGCCAAGGGCCTGCTGAAAACCGCCATTCGCGGCGAGGACCCCGTTCTCTTCTTTGAGCACAAAATGCTGTACGCGGTGCGGGGGCCAGTGCCGGAGGACCCAGATTTCACGGTGCCGTTCGGCGAGGCGAATGTCGTGCGCCCGGGCCGCGATGTCACCATCATCGCCATCGGCGGCATGCTGGCGAAGGCCCTGGCGGCGGCGGATGCCCTGGCGCAGGAGGGCATCGAGGCAGAAGTGATTGACCCCCGCACCCTTGTACCGTTGGACAAGGAGACTTTGATCCGCTCGCTGGCGAAGACCGGCCGGGTGGTGATCGTCCACGAGGCGCACAAGCGCGCCGGCCCGGGCGCGGAGATCGCGGCAGTGCTGGCGGAAGAGGCGGTGGAATATTTGGATGGGCCGATCGTGCGGGTCGCGGCAAAGAATGTGCCCATCCCGTACAGCCCTGTCCTGGAAGAAGAGGTCCTGCCGGGGGCAGAGGATATTCTGGCGGCGGTGCGGTTCCTGACGGCCGGCGCAAAAGCGTGACGTAAAGGAGCAGCAAACGTGGAATTCACCGGTTATATGGATTTCTGGTTCCGCGAGGTGCCCATTGTGGAGCGGGTGGAGCGCTTTGCGGCGCTGGGCATCCGCCGGCTCGATGTCTGGCTCTGGCGCGAGCGTCCCATGGCCGATATCTATGCCGAGTGCAAGCGCCATGGATGCATCATCAACTCCACCTTCGACGGCCAGTTGGGCAACCTTGTGGACGCCAACGACCATCCCCGCTGTCTGGATGCCTGGGCGGAAACCCTGGAGATGGCCCAGCGCTATGAGATCCCCCACCTGTTCATCTTCTCCAATCAGGTGGAGGTGCGTCCCAATGGGGAGGAATGGATCGCCCCTCTGACCAAGGACTATTCCCCAGGGGAGATGTACGTCAACCTGCTCGATGGGCTGGAGAAGATCCTGGAGATGGTGGAGAGGACGAACATCACCCTGTGGTTCGAGGCGCTGAACACGTTCCATATTCACGGCGGGGTCTTCATCCACACCCATGACCAGGTGGCGAACATCGTGCGGCGCTTCAACCACCCGCAACTGCGCATGTCGTTCGACTGCTATCACCAACAGCGCACCGCCGGCAACCTCATCTACGGCCTGGAAGCCTATCACGGCCTGTATCCCACGGTGCATATCGGCGATGTGCCCACCCGCCAGGAGCCGGGCACTGGCGAGATCAACTTCTGGAACATCGCCAAGACGCTTCGCCGGCTGGGCTATGACGGGCTGATCGGCATGGAATTCTATCCATCCCAATCCGAGGAAGCCGCGCTGGCGAAGGTCAAGGAGATCTTTGGGCAGTGACCGTCTTGACGTCGCGCAGCGGCGAACTGCATATTGGGCCAGGGCACCCGACGGTGCTGATCAATGACCAGGTCCGCCTGATGGATCAGCGGCCAGAGGCGCTGGAGGCACTGCGGGAGGGCCGGCTGGATCCTTTGCTGGAACTGGCGGAACAGGGGTATCGGGCCGGCGTGGACATGGCCGACATCCTGCTGACCCATCCCGAAGTGGACGAAGTGCAGTGGCTCCCCCGCCTGGCGGCGGCCGTTCATGAGGCCCTGGGCTGTCCGATTTCCCTGGATTCACGCCATCCGGCCGCGCTAGAGGCCGCGCTGAAGGCGCTCCGGCCGTACAAGGCGCTCATCAACTCGGTCACTGCCGAACGGGAATCGCTGGAAACCCTACTGCCCATCGCCGCGCGCTACGGCGCCGCTGTCGTGGGCATGCCCATCGGCCACCGTCACGGATTGCCGCGCACGGTGGAGGGCAGGCTGGAAGAGGCGCGGGTGATCGTCGAGACCGCCGGCCGCTACGGTATTCCCCGCGAGGACATCATTATAGACGCCATATGCCTGGCGTCCTCTGCCGAGCCGGGGTCCATGGCGGTCACCCTGCGGACACTGCAGGCCCTGCATGAAGAGCTGGGAGTTGCCACGATATTGGGGATCGGGAATGCCGGCTTCGGCATGCCCCACGGGACATCGGTGGACCTGGCATATCTTGCCGCCGCCATCCCCTGGGGATAGGATGCGGCCCTGGTGGACCCGACCACGCCTCAGCTTCTGCCGGTGGTGCGCGCCGCCGATTTCCTGGCCGGCAAAGACCCCTACGGACTGCGTTATATCGCCTACTATCGTGCACATGAGCGAGGTGCGACAGGCACATGAGCGGTGAAACGGGCTATACCATCCTCATGCCGAAGCTTGGCCTGACGATGACCGAGGCCAAGCTGGTGAAATGGTACAAGGAAGAGGGCGCCCGGGTGGAGAAAGGGGAGACCCTCTTCACCCTGGAGAGCGAGAAATCGGTGCTGGAGATCGAGTCGCCGGCCAGCGGCTTCCTGCACATCCTGGTGCCGGCCGGCCAGATCGTGCCGGTGAAGACGCCCATTGCCGTCCTCCTGCCCCAGCCCTCTGCGGGGCCAGCGCCGGCCGCCGAAGCACAGGCGCCGGCGGAACGGGTGCGCGCTACGCCAAAGGCCCGCCGGCTGGCCCGCGAGGCCGGCGTCGAGCTGATGGGCATCCAAGGGACCGGCCCGCGCGGCATGATCGTGGCGCGGGATGTCCCTGCGCCGGCCCGGCCTGCCGCTGTGCCCGCGCCGCGCGCCACGCCGGCCGCCCGTAAGCTGGCGGAAGAGGAAGGGGTGGATCTGCGGCAGATCGTGGGGAGCGGCCCCGCCGGCCGCATCCTGCGGGAGGATGTGGAGCGCGTGCTGGAGGCCAGAGCTGTGCCCGCTTCGCCGGCACCGCTCGAGGAGGAGGTCGAGCTCATCCCGCTCACCGGACTGCGCGCCATCATCGCCGAGCGCCTTTCTGCCGCCTGGCGGGAACGGCCCCAGGTCACGCTGAACATTGACGTGGATGCCACCAATTTAGTCAGCGCCCGCCAGCAGTTGATCGAAGAGCTGGGGGAGAAAATCTCGTTCAACACCCTGCTCATCAAGCTGGTGGCGCGGGCACTGCAGGAGCATCCGTACATGAACGCCCGCTTCACGCCGGCCGGCATCGAGCGCGTCAAGTCCATCCACATCGGCCTGGCGGTGGACACCGAGCGCGGCCTGATGGTGCCGGTCCTGCACCATGTGGAACAGATGAACCTGCTGACCATCGAGCGGCAGTTGCGGGAGCTGGTCCAGCGGGCGCTGGAGGGCCGCAGTCTGCCGGACGAGCTGACGGGGGGCACCTTCACCATCACCAACCTGGGGATGTATGGGATTCGCGATTTTTCCGCCATCATCAACCCGCCGGAGGCGGCCATTTTGAGCGTGGGAGCTATCTCCCCGCGGCCGGCGGTGGATGCGGGGGGCAATATCGTGGCGCGCCAGATGATGACGTTGAGCCTGTCCTTCGATCACCGTCTGACGGACGGCGCGCCGGCGGCCCGCTTCCTCCAGCGCGTCAAGGCCCTAGTGGAGCGTCCCTTTGTCCTCACCGTGCTCGATTGAACGGTAGCCATGAAGGAGAAGATGCGGTGGGAGTGCGCGATTCCGTCGTCATGATCACGGGCGGGGCCCGACGCGTGGGCAAGCAGGTGGCTCTGTACCTGGCCGGCAGGGGCGCCCATATCGCCTTTTGCGACATCCAGGCGCAGGAGTTGGAAGGGACCAGGGCGCAGATCGAATCCTGCGGCGTGCGGTCCCTGGCCATGGCGGTGGACGTGACCCGGTCCGACCAGGTGCGGGCCTTTGTGGACGCGACCATCGAGCGCTTCGGGCGCATTGACGTGCTCATCAACAACGCCGCGATCTGGCTGCATGCCCCGTTCCTCCAGATCCGCGAGGAGGATTGGGACCGGACCATGGAGGTGAACCTGAAGGGGCCTTTCATCTGCTCGCAGTTGGTGGCGCCGCATATGCTCCGGCAGGGCAGGGGGCTGATTATCAACATGACGAGCCTTTCCGCGTTTCAAACGTGGCCGGGCTATGCCCATGATGCGGCCAGCAAGGCCGGCCTGTGGTCCCTGACCAAGTCTATGGCGGTGGAATTGGCGCCGGCGGTGCGGGTCAACGCCATCGCCCCCGGCACCATCCTCCTGCCGGAGGACGCTCCGCCCGAAAAGCGCCGCTGGGCGGAGGACAAATCCCTGCTGAAGACCATCGGCTCACCCCTGGATGTCGCCCGGCTGATAGAGTTTCTGATCGAGTGCGATTTCGTTACTGGGGCAGTGTATTTCGTGGACGGAGGGCGCTCCCTGACATAAACGCGGTGTTCATGGAGCGGGTAGACGCATTTTCACGGATAGGAGCATAGAGACATGGAAGTGCGCGGTTCTGTCGTTATGATTACCGGCGGCGCCAAGCGGGTCGGGAAGCATATCGCGCTGTACCTGGCCGGCAAAGGCGCTCATATCGCCTTCAGCTACAACCAGGCGCACGAGTGGGAGGAGACCAAGGCGGAGATCGAGTCACACGGGGTGCAGTCCCTGGCCATGCAGGTGAACGTGACCCAGTCCGACCAGGTGCGGGCCTTTGTGGACGCGACCATCGAGCGCTTCGGACGCATTGACGTGCTGATCAACAACGCCTC
>JACIWP010000165.1 GCA_014360855.1 Anaerolineae bacterium | reverse complement strand
CTGCAGGTGCCGGCCATCACCGTGCGCGACCTCAGCGACGCAGATGTGGTGCTGACGCTCAAGAACTACTACCGCCGGCGGCCCCAGCCCCTCACCGAGGCCGAGGACCGCGGCATCATGGTCTATGTCCTGCGCTCCAACACGGTGGTGCAGATTCAGGAGGCGCTGGCCAATATCTTCGGCCTGAACGTGACGCCGGTGGATGACTTCGCGGAGGCCATGGCGGAGACCGAATCCGCCATCCAGCAGGTGCTGGCCGGCGCCAAGTTCGTCGAGCTTTCCCCTCAATCCGCGGAAGTGCGCCGTGAACAGCACCGCATGGCCCGCCAGGCCCACCTGCTCTCCGAGAGCACAGGCCGCGAGCCGTACCGGCGGGTGCGCATCTTCCGCGGCGACCAGGTGTGAGAAGCCGCCATGCCGGCGCTGTTCGTGACCTTCGAGGGGCCAGAAGGGTGTGGCAAAACCACCCAGGTGCGCCTGCTGGCGGAATGGCTGAGCGCCCGGAGCTACGACGTGCTGGCCACGCGTGAGCCCGGGGGCACACGCATTGGCGAACAAATCCGCGCCATCCTGCTGAACCCTGAGCATACGGAAATGGTGCCGGCGGCGGAGATCCTGCTGTTCTCCGCCGCCCGCGCACAAATTGTGCAGGAGGTCATCATCCCTCATCTACAGCGAGGCGGCATCGTCTTGTGCGACCGCTTCGCGGATTCCACGCTGGCGTATCAGGGCTATGGCCACGGCCTGGACCTGGGGGTCTTGCGCGTGATCACCGCCTTTGCCACCGCCGGCCTGACGCCCGACGTCACGTTCTACCTGGATATCCCGGTGGAAGAGGGCCTGCGGCGCAAGGCAGAGGCGGGACGGGGCGAGTGGAATCGGCTGGACCAGCGGGAGCTGGCCTATCACCAGCGGGTGCGGGAGGGATACCGGCAGTTGATCGCGGCGGAGCCGGCCCGGTGGGTGATCATTGATGCCAGGGGAAGCATCGAAGCCGTCCATAGGCAGGTGGTGCGGGAGATGGAGCGCCGGCTGGCAGTCCAGCAGGGCACGGCGCGCTGATTCGGTCACGACGCCGGCGGCAGTGCCTTTGCCGGCGGCATCACGCACTCATGGGAGGGATTGGAGATCATGAAGCTTATCCTCAGCATCGTCAACCGCGATGACTCCAACGCCTTGATTGACACCCTTTTGCGGCACGGATATCGCGCCACGGTCATCAGCACGACCGGTGGATTTCTGCGAGAGGGGAATGCCACCATCCTGGTCGGTGCAGAAGATGAAAAGGTGCCGGAGGTGCTTCAGCTCATCAAGGAGAGCTGTCACACCCGCACCCAGTTTGTGAACCCCCTTCCGCCGGTGATGGAGCCGGGTGAGCTGTACATGCCGGCCCCGGTGGAGGTGCAGGTTGGTGGCGCCACGGTCTTTGTCATGGATGTGCACGAGTTTTATCGCTTCTGATCAGAGGTCGTCCAGGCCTTCGGAGAGGCCGGCGGTCTCATCCTCGCCGGTGCCCAGCTCAGGTATGGCCTGCTCGATCTCTTCGGGGCTTTGGCCGGCTTCCAGCCGGTCAATTACCTCGTCCAGCTCGGGGCCCAGGTCTTCGCCCAGCTCACTGCTCATCTTGCGCATCCAGCGGGCGATACTGCGGGGATCGTTCTCGTCCAGATCGGGCAGGTTGCTCGGGTCCGCCAGGTCATCCAGCCGGCTCTCTTCGGAGCGCACCACCGAGACGCGGGAGACCAGACGCGTCAGGTGTGTGCCCTGACAGCGAGGGCATTGGGGGGTACCGGATTCCGCTTCGGAGAAAGTGCGCCAGAAGATGCTGACGCGCCGCCGGCAGTCATGACAGACATATTCGTAAATGGGCATGGCAACCGACTCCTTCCACCGAAGTGTACTGCAGGGGGATTATACCGAAAGGGTATCGCCGGCGGCAAATCCGGCTTTGAAGAAGGTAGTGGGCTTGCTCGTATCATGCACAGACCCGTCGGCTGTGGGGGAAACATGAATGGAACCGGACTGGCGTTTTTGAACGTGGGATTTGGGAGCATCATCGCCGCTCACCGCATTATCGCAGTGCTGGCCGCCGAATCCGCACCAACGCGCCGGCTGGTTCGTCAAGCCAAGGAAGAGGGGCGCGCCATTGACCTGACCTGCGGACGAAAGACCCGCACCGCAATCCTGATGGACACCGGCCATGTGGCCCTCGTATCCCTGCATCCGGGGACCGTCGCCGGCCGACTGCGCGAACTTATCAACAATGGTGGGCTGACCCATGTCGACGACAACGGAGAATAACCATTGGCCCCCGTGCGAGGGCAAGGCGGAAGAGCAGTTCGCCCTGCCGGCCTCCCTTCGGCCGGGCCGGCAGGACCCGCCCGCCGATGACCCCTTTGCCCTGGCCGCCCAACCCCAGCCCCTGGTGGTGGTCATCTCCGGCCCCTCGGGGGTCGGCAAGGACGCCACCGTCCGCCGCATGAAGGAGCTGGGACTGCCCTTCCACTTTGTGGTCACTGCCACCACCCGACCTCGCCGGCCGGGGGAGGTGGACGGCGTGGACTACCACTTCCTGACCCATCAGCAGTTCCAGGAACTGCTGGAGCGGGACGAACTGCTGGAGCACGCTATCGTCTACGGCGAGCACAAGGGCATTCCCAAGGAGCAGGTGCGGCGGGCGCTGGCCAGCGGCCTGGATGTCATCATGCGCCTGGATGTGCAGGGCGCGGCCACGATCCGCAAGCTGATGCCGGATGCGGTGCTCATTTTCCTGGTGCCGTCTTCGGAGGAGGAGCTGATCCGCCGGCTGGAACAGCGCAAGACCGAAACCCCCGAAGGCCTGACAACCCGCATCGCTACTGCCAGACAAGAGATGGAGCGCATTCACGAGTTTGACTACGTGGTGGTCAACAGCGACTGTCACCTGGATGAGACCGTCGAGCAGATCCGAGCCATTATCATCGCCGAGAAGTGCCGGGTGCGCAAGCGCCGCTTCCAGATTTGACCGCCCTTGCCGGCCGGCGCCAGCGTATACGGGCGGAGCAAGGAGGGATGAATTATGGCGGTGATGGAGTTTCATGGCGTGCGTGAGCCGGCCATCGCCGGCACCTGGTACCCTGGGTCCCCGACCGCTTTGCGCCGCACCATCGAGGAATATCTTTCCCGGGTGCCGGCGCAGGCCCTGCCAGGGGAGATCATCGGGCTGATCGCGCCGCACGCCGGCTATATGTATTCCGGCCAGGTGGCGGCCTACGCCTACCGGCAGATCAAGGGCCGGCAGTATGACCGCGTCATCGTCGTATCCCCCGTGCATCGGGCTTACATCGCCCGGGCCCAGGCTGTGGTCACCGCGGTCGAATACTACCGCACCCCGTTAGGGGATATCCCCGTGGACGTGGGGTTTCTCCGCCGGCTGGCGGAGCGCATCCCCCTCGGCCTGCTGCGCGATGACGACGAGCATTCGCTGGAGATCCAGCTCCCCTTCCTCCAGGTAACCCTTCCTTCCTTTCACCTGGTGCCCATCATGATGGCGGATCAGTCCTTGCTTTTTTGCCAGGACCTGGGCCAGGCGCTGGCCGAAGCGGTCGGGAAAGACGCCGGCAGTACCCTGTTCGTCGCCAGCACCGACCTCTCCCATTTCTATCACGACCGCACGGCGCGGGAGCTGGACCAGGGGTTTATCCGCTATGTCGAGGCTTATGATGTGCCGGGCCTGGGCTACGCCATAAGCCAAGGAAAGACGGAGGCCTGCGGCGCCGGCCCGGTCATCACCGTCATGACCGCCTGCAAGCTCCTGGGCGCCCGAGAGGCGCGCATCCTGCATTACGCCAATTCGGGCGACGTGACCGGGGATTTCTCGCGCGTGGTGGGATATGCCGCCGGCGTGATCCTGCGGTAGCCGGGCGCCGGCGAGAGTACGAGCATGCGCTATGCCGAAGTAGCGGTCAACGTTCCGATCTATCCCTACGGACGGAAACAGGACATCCCGGGCGAAAGCCCGACGGACGTGCGGGAGCGGCTCCTGCGCACCTTCCATTATGCGGTCCCCGGCGAATGGGAGGAGCGCCTGCGGCCGGGGCAGTTGGTGCAGGTGCCCTTCGGCAAGGGGCCGGCCCAGGGCATTGTGGTGGCGCTGGCGGACTCATTCCCGGTGCCGGAGACCCGCTACCTCACCGCGATCCTCGAGGAACAGCCGGCGGTGACGCCGGCGCAGATCGCCCTGGCACGCTGGATCAGCCGGGAGTACCTCGTGCCCCTGTTCGCCGCCCTGCAGTTAATGCTCCCCCCTGGACTGCCTCAACGTTCCCGTCTCCGCGTCAGATGGACCGGCCCGGACGAACTGCCGCCCGACCTGCGGCCGGCGGAGCGCCGGCTGGCCGAGCTTCTGCGGGAGAGCGGCGAACTGAGCAGTGAGGAGCTGAGCCGGCGTATGCCGAAGGCCCAGTGGCGGCGCGCCGCGGCTTCCCTGGCTTCGCGCGGGCTGGTCTATGCCGGCGTCCAGCTCGCCGCGCCGCGCGTGCGTCCCGTGTTCGACCGCACGGTCTGTGCCAGGGTGCAGAACCCGCGGCAGGCGCTGTTATCCTCTACCCTGGGACGCGACAGTGCATCGGCGCGCTTCCTGCAGGCGCTGATGGCCTCGGCCGACCCTTTGCCCGAACTGGAAGCCCTGTGCGCCCAGGCCGGCTGTACCCCTCAGGCGGCCCGCTCCCTGGAGCAAAAGGGGCTGATCCGCATTCTGCCGGCCCAAACCCTTGTCCGGCCGCTCCCGGCAGAGCACCTGCCGGCGGACTGGGAAGCGGCCCTGCGCAGTGCGCCGATGGTGAAAGGGATGCAGGCTCTGCTCCAGCGGCCGGAGCCGGCCGCTCCCCTTCCTATCACCGAGGCCTGCCGGCTCGCCGGCCTGACGCGCTCCCAGGTGCGCCGGCTGGCAGAGCGGGGGCTGGTGACCATCATCGAACAGCCGGCACTTGTGACGCTGGCGGTGGAACCAGCCGCGGCGGAAGAGGCACTGCTGGACCTGAAGGGCCTGCGGAAATATCTGCCGGCGCTGGAGTTCGTCGCGCGGGAGGGCCGGCCGGTCTGGGTGGGGGCGGTGTACGCCGAGGCCGGCGCCAACGCCAGCATCCTGCGGGAGCTGGCAGAAGCCGGCCTGATCCAGATGGAGGAGCAGGAGCGCCGGCGCGACCCCCTGGCGGGGATGGCGCTTGCCCCTGATCAGCCGCCGCGCCTGACACCGGACCAGGAGCAGGTCTGGCGCGAGATCGAGGGGGTGCTGGACGCCGGCCGGCGGGAGGTCTTCCTGCTCCACGGCGTGACCGGCAGCGGCAAGACGGAGATATACCTGCGCGCCCTGGCAAAGGTGCTGGAGGCCGGCCGGCAGGCCATCGTCCTCGTGCCGGAGATTTCCCTGACGCCGCAGACCATCCGCCGCTTCGCGGCGCGCTTTCCTGGCCGCGTGACCACCCTGCACAGCGAGCTGTCCGCCGGCGAGCGCTACGACCAGTGGCGCCGCATTCGCGACGGCGAGGTGGATATCGTCATCGGCCCCCGCTCGGCGGTCTTCGCGCCCCTGCCCCGTCTGGGCATCATCATCTTGGACGAGGAGCATGAGGCCGCCTACAAAGCCGAGCCTATGCCCACCTATCACGCCCGCGACGTGGCCCTTCAGCGTGCCGCCATCGAAAACTGCACCGTCATCCTCGGCTCGGCGACGCCCAGCCTGGAGAGCTATTACCGCGCCCTGCGGGGGGAATTCCGCCTGCTGGAGCTTCCTCAGCGGGTGATGGGCCATGCCCGTCAGATCGCCGAACAGCGGGAGCGCCTGCACATCCCGCCCGAACGCGCCCGCGCCCATCCCCTTGGGCCGGAATATGAGGGGGCCTGCTTCATCGAACTGCCCGAGGTCGAGGTGATCGACATGCGGCACGAACTGCGCGCCGGCAACCGCAGTATCTTCAGCCGGCGGCTCCAGGAGGCCCTGCGGCAGGTGCTGGAGCGGGGAGAGCAGGCCATCCTCTTCCTCAACCGGCGCGGCATGGCCACCGTCGTCTCCTGCCGCGACTGCGGCTATGTGGTGCGGTGCGAGCGGTGCAGTGTGCCCATGACCTATCACGAGGGGAGCCGGCTCCTCATCTGCCATCACTGCAACCACCGCATGCCGGCGCCGGCGGAATGCCCCTCCTGTGGGAGCCGGCGCATCCGCTACCTGGGCATGGGCACAGAGCGTCTGGAGAGCGCCCTGCAGGAGCTGTTCCCCGGCGTGCGCACCCTGCGCTGGGACCGCGATGTGACCGGCGTGAAGGGTGCCCATGAGCGCATCCTGGACCAGTTCAGCGCCGGCAAGGCGGATGTGCTCATCGGCACGCAGATGATCGCCAAAGGGCTGGACCTGCCGCTGGTGACATTGGTGGGGGTGGTGCTGGCGGACACCGCGCTCTATCTGCCCGATTTTCGCGCCGCGGAACGGACGTTTCAGCTTCTGGTGCAGGTAGCGGGCCGCGCCGGCCGCAGTATCCTGGGCGGACGCGTTATCGTGCAGACCTACACCCCCGAGCATTACAGCATCCAGCGTGCGGCCCAGCATGATTTCGCCGGCTTTTATCGCGAGGAACTGGCGTTTCGACAGCAACAGGGCTATCCGCCTTTCCGCCGGCTGGCGGCCCTGCGCTTTGCCCATCGCGATGCGGGCAGGGCACAGGCAGAGGCCGAGCGGGTGCACCGCCTGCTGGCGGATTACCTGCGCCGGCGGGGCCTCCGCGATGTGGGACTGTCGGGGCCGGTGCCCTGCTTCTTCGCGCGGGTGCGCGGCGCGTACCGCTGGCAGATTATCGTGAAGGCGAGCGAGCCGGCGGAGGTGTTCGGGGGATTCCCGCTCCCCGCCGGCTGGCGGCTGGATATTGACCCGGTGTCGCTGTTGTGAAGGGAAGATCGCCGGCTTCCGTGACCTCGCCGTGTGCTGCAGGCCATATACAGCTCATTATCATCCCCTCTCTATCCGCAACTGTTCCCCCTATAGCCTTATAGGGCCTACATGACTTGGCCGTCAGCGTCGGGCAGGGCTGGTGATTGATGAAATTCACCGCCGATGCTATAATGCCGCGCAATGTCAGGCTGTGATGCAGGAGGTGGGGATGGATTTCGCCGGGAAAAGGGCGCTGGTGACAGGGGGATCGAGCGGTATCGGCAAGGCGACCGCCCGGGCATTGGCGGCCGCCGGCGCGCATGTGTGCATCATCGCGCGGACGCCGGGGAAGATAGACGAAGCGCTGGAAGAGATACGTTCTTCTGCGGCAGACCCTTCCGGGCAGACGCTCATTGGGAGGC
>JACIWP010000164.1 GCA_014360855.1 Anaerolineae bacterium | reverse complement strand
ATCCCCCTGTGCTATACTCTTGCGGAATCTCAGAAAAGGAACGGACGGATGACGACCGCCAGCGCCTGCGGCAAGGTGATCCTGTTCGGGGAACATGCGGTGGTCTACGGCCGGCCGGCCATCGCCGTACCGGTCAGCCAGGTGCGTGTCGAGGCCGCGGTGGACCCTTTGCCGGAGGCCGGCGATATCCTGCTGGAAACGCCCGACCTAGGGCGCAGGTATTGGCTTGCCGAGGCGGACAGCAGTGACGGTATTGCCCACCTGGTGCGCCTGGCGCTGAAGGAACTCGGGGCGCCGGCGCGCGACCTGCGCATCTCCGTGCGCTCCGCACTGCCCATCGGCCGGGGCATGGGGAGCGGCGCGGCGGTCTCCACCGCCATCGTGCGAGCGCTGTGCCGGCATTTCGGCGTCCACTGGCCGCCAGAAAGGGTCTCCGCGCTGGTCTTCGAGGCCGAGAAACTGTACCACGGCACCCCCAGCGGGATTGACAACTCCGTCATCGCCTATGAGGCGCCGGTCTATTTCGTGAGGGGACAGCCCCCGCAAATCATCTCCATCGGCGCGCCCCTGCCTTTGATCATCGCGGACACGGGCATTTTCAGCAGCACGCGAGAGGTGGTCGGAGCGGTGCGGGAGGCGCGCGGCCGGGAGCCGGCGCGCTACGAAGCGCTGTTCGACGCCATCGGGAAGCTGGTGGACACCGCACGCCGGCACATTGAAAATGGGGATCTCCCTGCCCTTGGCCGGCTGATGGACGAAAACCATCGCCTGCTCCAGGAGCTGGGCGTTTCCTGCCCGGCCTTGGACAGGTTGGTGGAAGCCGCGCGGGATGCCGGCGCCTTGGGGGCCAAACTGAGCGGCGCCGGCCGCGGCGGCAACATCATCGCGCTGGTCACGCCCGAGCGCGCCGCCAGCGTGGAAAGCGCACTGCGCTCCGCCGGCGCCATAACCATTATCTCCACCACTGTATCTGCGCACCCCAGAGGGGAGTAACCCATATGCAACTGCGCGATTTCATCTCGCTCGCGGAACAGCGCCAATGGGTGGAACACGTGGACACACCAGTGCCGCCGGACGAGGGCATGGCCCGGCTGATGCACCGCGCCGGCGACAAAATCCTCTTCTTCCGCTCCCGCTGGAACGGCTATCGGGTCATCTCCGGCGTCTGCGCCTCACGGCGCTATTTCGCCCTGGCCTTCGGCATTGATGAGCGAGAGCTATGCGCGTACCTGGTGAAGGCGCTGGAGTCGCCGGCCGCCCCACCCATCGTCACCTCCGCGCCCTGCCAGGAAGTGGTGGAAGAGGAGGTGGACCTGGAAGCTCTGCCCATCGTGCGGCACACGCCGCATGACGGCGGCCCCTATGTCACCGCCGGCATCGCCGTGGTCCATGACCCGGCGCGCGGGGCCCTCAACGCCGCCTTCCACCGCCTGATGCGGCTGGACCGCCGGCGCTTCGCTGTCCGCCTGGTGGAAGGCCGGCATACCCACTCCGTATGGGCGAACTCTCAGGAAGATGTTCCCGTCGCCATCTGCATCGGGGCGCCCTTAAGCGTGCAGTTGGCCGCCGCCATGTCCCCCGCCGGAAGCCTCCCCGAGTTCTACATCGCCCATGCCCTGGCCCCCACCCCGTTGGTGCGCTGTCTGGGCTCGGACCTGCTGGTGCCGGCGGAATCGGAGATCATCCTGGAAGGGCGCATCACCCACGAGCTGGTGGATGAAGGGCCGTTCATTGACCTGACCGGCACCTTCGACATCGTCCGCAAACAGCCGGTGATCGAGATTGAACGCATCACCCGCCGGCGCGATCCCATCTACCAGGCGCTCCTTCCCGGCGGGCCGGAGCACCGCACGCTGATGGGTATGCCGCGCGAGCCGACGATATTTGCCGCCGTCAATGGGGTATGCGAGTGCCTCAACGTCTGGATCACCCCCGGCGGCGCCTCCTGGCTCCATGCGGTGGTACAGATACGCAAGCGCCGCCCTGAGGACGGCCGGCGCGCCGGCGAAGCGGCCTTCCGCGGCCACGGCTCCCTGAAACATGTTGTCGTGGTGGACGAGGACATCAACCCCTTTGACATGCAGGAGGTCGAATGGGCTATTGCCACCCGCGTGCAGGCCGATCGCGATATCATCATCTGGCAGGACCAACCCTCCAGCTCGCTGGACCCCTCGGCGAAACATATCCCGGGCCAGAAGGCCCGCACGGCCAAGATGGCCGTGGATGCCACCATTCCCTGGGACGATGAGAGGGGGCCGCAGCATCCCGAAGCGTTTCAGCGCTTCCGCTACGAGTGAAGGTCCTATGCCCTATGCGTCGGATGTTCGCCTGACAGAAGAAGAACGGGCTATGCTCGCCGGCGAGGCCGGGTCGGCGGTGCGCAAGGCCATGGAAATCGTGGTGGCGCTGGCCAGGATTTACGGCGCACGACATCTGGTGCCGGTGGAGAGTGTGCAGGTCGCCGGCGTCAGCTACAAAAACCTGGGCGACGCCGGCCTCCAGTTCCTCCGCGAATGGGCCGATGAGGGCGCTCGGGCGCGCGTGCCGGCCTTCCTCAACCCCGCCGGCATGGACCTCCAGCGCTGGAAGGAGCTGGGCATCCCCGAGGATTTCGCTCGCGCCCAGGCCGCGGTCATCGAGGCCTATACCCGCATGGGCATCGCTCCCTCGCTGACCTGCACGCCGTACTATATTGGCTTGCGGCCGGCCTTTGGCTCCCACGTGGCCTGGAGCGAGTCCTCCGCGGTCAGCTTCGCCAATTCCGTCCTGGGCGCGCGCACCAATCGCGAGGGCGGTCCCAGCGCGCTGGCGGCGGCCATCGCCGGCCGCACCGGCGCCTACGGCCTGCATCTGGACGAGAGCCGCCGCGCCACCTGCCTGATCGAGGTGCGGGCACCAATGCGCTCCATCGCCGATGTCGGAGCGCTGGGCGCCCTGGCCGGCGGGCTGGTGCGCGACGGCATCCCCTACTTCCGCGGCCTGGACCTGAGCTGGACACGCCGGCCGGAAGAGGCGCTCAAAGCCCTGGGCGCGGCCATGGCCGCCAGCGGCGCGGTCGCCCTGTACCATGTGGAAGGGGTAACTCCCGAGGCCGGCCTCCCCGACACCCTGCCGGCCGGCATCCCCCGCTTTGTTATTCACGACCTCACGGCCGGCTATCAGAAGCTGAACGGCCCGCTGGAGGAGATTGACCTGGTCAGCCTGGGGTGTCCGCACGCTTCGTTGGAAGAGCTGGGCGAGATGGCGCGCTTCCTGGCCGGCAGGCATGTCCGCACGCGGCTATGGATCACCACTGCTCGCCAGGTGCGGGAGCAGGCGGAGCGCGCCGGCATCGTGGCGCAAATCGAGGCCGCCGGCGGGCAGGTGGTGGCCGATACCTGCGTCATCGTCGCGCCGGTGGAACTGCTGGGCGTGCGCTCCCTGGCCACCAACTCCGCCAAGGCCGCGCTCTATGCCCGCAGTCATTCCGGCCTGGAAACGCGCTTCGGCACCACCGAGCAGTGCCTGGAAGCCGCCCTCACCGGGCACTGGAGAGGCCCATGATGAACCCGGAACTGGTCCTGCACGGCCGCGTCATCAAAGCCGGCACTGCCGAAGGCACGGCGCTGGTCTCGCCGGCCCCCATCAGCTTCCTGGGCGGCGTGGACCCGGACAGCGGCACCATCATCGAGCCAGGGCATCCGCTGGAGGGAATGCGCGTCGCCGGCCGCATCCTCGTCTTCCCCACCGGCAAGGGGAGCACCGTCGGCTCCTATACCATCTACCGCATGGCGAAGAACGGCACGGCGCCGGCCGGCATCATCTGCGCCCAGAGCGAGACCATCGTGGCGGTTGGCGCCATTATCGCCGGCATACCCATGGTGGACCTCATTCCTATAGAGCAGATTGCGACCGGCGACTGGGTGCGCATCGAGGGCGACACGGTATACGTGCGCAAATCCAATGAGGGGCCTGGAAGATGATATTTCTCAAGCTGGGCGGCTCTCTCATCACGGATAAACGCCGGCGGGAAACGCCGCGCATGGATGTCATCCGCCGGCTGGCACAGGAGATCGCCGCGGCCCGGCAAACCCGCCCTGACCTGCGCCTGCTGGTCGGCCACGGCAGTGGCTCCTTCGGCCATTTCGCCGGCCGCGAGTACGGCACCCGCCGCGGCATTCGCCCAGGCGAGGAAGCGCGCGGCTGGTACGGCTTCGCCGCCACCGGCGCCGCCGCCGCCCGCCTGAACCGGCTGGTCACTGATGCGCTGGTGGAGGCCGGCCTGCCGGCAGTCAGCTTCCCGCCCTCCGCAACGGCCCGCTGTCGCGCCGGCCAGCTACAGGAACTGGCCTGGGAGCCGCTGGCGCGCGCCCTGGACGCCGGCCTCCTGCCCGTGATTCACGGCGATGTAGCCTTCGACGACCAGTGGGGCTGTACCATCGTCTCCACCGAGGAGCTGTTCGCCTATCTGACCCCCATCCTCCGGCCGACGCGCATCCTGCTGGCCGGCACAGTGGACGGCGTCTTCACTGCCGACCCGCTTGTACACCCGCAGGCCGCTCTGCTGGCGGAGATCCACGCCTCACAACTGGACGCCCTGGAAGCGGAGTTAGGTTCATCATATGGGGTGGATGTGACCGGAGGCATGTGGAGCAAGGTGCGCATTATGGCGGAGCTGGTGCGCCGGCATCCCGGCCTGGAGGTGCATATTTTCTCCGGCGAGCACCCCGGCGCATTACGGGCCTGTCTGCTGTCGCCGGCGGAATGCGCCGGCACGCGCCTGCGCTGGTAAGTTCAGGAGGCTTTCACGTATCGCGTATTTCCGCCAGATGAGCGAAGGGGCCGGCCACGGCCGCATCGAACTCCTCGTAAATGGGGAACAGCCGGTCGTACACCGCCCGGGCACCCGCATCCGGGAAAACCATCTCCGGCTCCCTCAGCCACTGGCGCTTGATGGTGGAAAAATCCTTTACCTGCCTCACCGCAAAGCCGGCCAGGAAGGCGATGCCCAGCGCGCCGCTGGCCTGTGGGAAATACTCCAGCGGTATATCCAGCACATCGGCGCAGATCTGCCGCCACAGCCGGCTGCGCGCCCCGCCGGCCGTCGCCACCAGGCGCTTGATGTTCGGACGGTGCGCCGGCAGGCTCTGCCGCACGTTGTAGGCGAACGATTCCATCAGCGCGCGATAGAGATGCGCCGCCGTATGCGATGGGGTGAGCCCCAGCACAGCACCGCGGATAGTGGCATCGGGCGTCGGGGTGCGCCGGCCCAACCAGTGCGGCAGGACAATCAACCCCTCCGAGCCGGCAGGAATGCGAGCGGCCTCTTGCTCCAGCAGGACGAACGGGCTTTCGCCCAACCGCTCCGCCGCGAGGCGCTCGGCCCCGCCGAACTCCCGCAGGAACCAGTCCATCAGCCGGCTGGCCGAGAGGATGTTGGCGCCCCAATCCACAGCCGCCGTGCCGTCCGCGCTGGAGAAATGGGGACCGCCGGCGGACTCCACCAGCGGCCGGCGGGTGATGGTCAGCAAGCCGGTGGTGCCAAAGGAGAGCATGGCATCCCCTGGGTCAATGGCCCCACAGCCGACAATCGTGGGAAAGGTGTCCCCGGAGCCGGCGATGACCGGCACGCCGGCCGGCAGGCCAGTCTGCCGCTCCGCTTCCGCGGTTACCTCGCCCACCACCACGGTGGCGGGATACAGTGGAGGCCAGGCCTCTACTGGAATGCCCAACTGCTGGCAGATCCGCGCCTCCCAGCGCCGGCCGTGCGGGTCGAAGATGCCGCCCATGATGCTGGCCGTGTCATAATCCATACTGCGCCGGCCCGTCAGGCGCAGTACCACGTAGTTATGCGCTGACAGGACCGCCGCCGTGCGGGCAAAGACCTCCGGTTCGTGCCGCTGAAGCCACAGCAGTTTGGGCACCACGGCCTCGGCGGTCAGCGACAGGCCGGCGCGCGCGTTGGCCCAGGCCAACTCTTCCAGGGCGCGGTTATCCGAATACAAGATGGCCGGCCGGAGCGGCCGGCCATCCGCGTCGATCGGACACAGGCAGGGCACCAGCCCGCATACCCCCACCGCGGCGATGCTCCCTGCACGATCAGGGAGTTGAGCGGTCAGCCGGCGCATGATCTCCGCCGCCGGCACCCACCAATCCTGTTCGGCGTCCATCTCGACCCAGCCGGGTCGGGGATGACGAGGGCCGCGCGCCAGGCTGGCGGAAGCCAGCACCGTGCCCTGCGCATCCACCAGCACACCCTTGACCCCCTGGGTCCCAATATCCACTCCCACCAGCAGTGCCGGCATCGCCATTGCCTCACCCGATCGTTCTGAACCCGGTTCAGCTCATCACCATGCCGCCGTCCACCTCGATGGCCTGGCCGGTGAGATAGCGCGAGTCCTCGGAGGCCAGGAAGGCGACGACGCCGGCGATCTCCCACGGCTCGGCAAACCTGCCCATCGGGCAGTCCTTGGCGCGCTGGCGCAGCCATTCCTCCGGGGAAATGCCCTCCCGGGCGGCAATGGTAGCGGCGACGTACTCCACCATCTCCGTGCGGGTATTGCCCGGGCAGACGGCGTTGGCAGTGGCGCCGTAAGGAGCCAGCTCCATGGCCACGGAGCGGGTCAGACCGATCACGCCGCTTTTGGAGGCGGAATACTCGGCGCTCGCCGGCCAGCTCGTCTTGCCGGCCATGGAGGAAATGTTGATGATGCTCCCGGAACGCTGTTTCATCATGATGGGCGCGACCGCCCGATTGCTGAGGAATACGCCCGTCAGGTTGACATCAATCACCAACTGCCACTGCTTCAGGGATACCTCCGGCAGGGGCGCGCCGCGATAGACGCCGGCGGCCGCCACCAGGACATCAATGCGCCCCCAGCGTTCCATGGCCGCCTGCACCGCGCGCTCGATGTCTTCCTCGTGCGTCACATCGCAGTGCATGGCCAGGGCTTCCACGCCGTGCTGCCGGCATTCCTGGGCCGCCGCCTCACTAGCGGGATCATTGACATCCAGACACAGGACGTTGGCGCCCTCCTGGGCGAACCGCAGTGCGCACGCTTTGCCGATGCCGCTACCGGCACCAGTGATCATTGCCACCTGCCCCACGAAGCGCTTCATGTGTTTCTCCTTTTCCATAATTTTGCTGGATGCGTTTATTTGCCTTCTCGTTTAAACGGCTGGCCGGAAGCCGCCGGCCCAAGCATCGTTACGCCAGCTTCTCTCCTAACAGCTTCATCGCCTCTTCCACCGTCGCATCCTCATGCAGGATAGCCGCCACCGCCGCGGTCATGGCGGCGGGATCATCGGCGGCAAAGATGTTGCGGCCGATGGCGACACCGGCCGCGCCGGCGGCCACCGCCGCTT
>JACIWP010000163.1 GCA_014360855.1 Anaerolineae bacterium | reverse complement strand
GGCCAGCGTGGGGGTCGGGGTGGGCGTGGGGGTGGGCACCCAGGTGCGCACCTCTATCTGATAGGTGATACTGCACCCGCCCACCGCCGGCGATTTCTGCTCCACGCGCAGGAAATATGTGCCGGTCTCCGGGCAGGTGAAATCCACGCGCGAGGCCGGCGGGTTCAGCGGGTCATCGTCGTTCTGGGCGAGGACCGCGCCGGCGCTGTCCAACAGAGTCAGGACCGTGTCGTTCCCCGCGCCGCCCAGGGCAAAGGTGCGGATGCGGAAGGTCTGGCCGGCAATGCCCACGAACTTCAGGTAGTCCACATCGCCGGGCTGATGGTGGTTATGCGTCTGGGGCTGGCCGCCGGCCTCGATCCATTTGGCCTGGAGCATGCTGTCGTCCGGCTCATAGGTGTCCGGGCACGGGGTGGGCGTGGCAGTGGATGTCGGCGTCGGCGTGGCGGTGCTGGTGGCCGTGCTGGTCGCCGTCGGGGTGGCGGTAGCGGTGGGCGGTATCCAGGCCCCGAACTCGATATAGTTGGTGGTGTTGGCCTGCACCGGGATGATGGCCATATTGGGGGTGGTCCAGGCGAAGCCAGGGACATCGTAGGCGCGCACGGTGTAATCGCCGGGGAGCAGGCCGGCGAAGACGAAGGAGCCGTCGCCGGCGGTCACCTGGGTGTCGAACTCGATGCCCAGGTAGCGGATGCCGATGGTGACGCCGGCGAGCGGCGGCTCGCCCTCCTGCCGCACCGCATCGCCGTTCTGGTCATTCCATACCAGCCCACGGATGATGCCGGTGGTGGGGGTTGCCGTAAAGGTGGGCGTGGGCGTCATCGTATCGGTCGGGGTCGGCGTGGCCGTCGGCGTGGCGGTATGGGTCGGCGTTGGTGTGGGGGTGAAGGTCGGCGTGTTGGTAGGAGTGGCCGTGGGTGTCGGAGTCGGCATCAGGTAGCCGACGCAGAGCTGGGGCCGCAGTCCGACGTTGGAGACCTCGGAGGACCAGAAGGTGTACATGGTGGTCTGGTCTTGGTAGCGATATCCCTTGATCACCACCCCGTGGTTTTCCGAGGGATATGTGACCCAATGGCGCACCATGTTCGTCAGGTCAAAGGTGGCCCAGACCCCCTCCCCGTCGAAGCCGGCCAGCTCGACCGCGCCGATGTCCGAGTAGTCCGCGCCGGGGGCTTGACAGCCGGGCGCCGACCAGAGGGTGGTGGAGGTGGCGTTGTACCAGGTGGCCTCATCCTCGTTCCAGTGCTTGGCGACGCGGTAGGCGCGCAGGGTGATGGGCTTATCCGGGGTGCGGTCCAGCACGAGTATCTTCATGGTGGCGGTGACGACGGTGATGTTCGCCGGCAGGTCGCCCAGCTCAAACCGCACCAGCGAGTTGACGATCTCCTGGGTCTTCACGTACATCTTGTTGGCCGAGCCATACGGAGTGCTGGGGTTGGCCAGGTCCAGGTAGGTATCCGTGGTCCCGGTATAGCCGGCGCTCCCCTGCTGGAGGCAGACAAAGGTCGGCATCGGAGAGGGCGTGGGCGTAGGGGTCGGGCCGGTTGGCGTCGGGCTGACCGTGGGAGTATGGGTGTGCGTCGCCGTTGCCGTGGGCGTCGGGGTGTGGGTGGGCGCCGGCGTAAAGGTCGGCGTCGGGCCGGTGGGGGTGGCGGTGGGCGAATTCGTATGGGTAGGGGTCGGTGTGGGAAGTGCAGTGCCGGTCAGGTTCAGCTCCGTGAAATCGGAGGAATGCCAGATGCCGGTCTGATCCGCGTCCACGCCGTCATCCCACGGGCCAATGCGAAAATGGACGGTGTCGCCTTCGGCCGCGCCCTCTTTGTTGGGAGTATCGGGGTCATCGCCGGTCACGGGCAGGGTGTACACGGAGACCTGCGGCGCCGGCGGGGCCGGCGTGAAGGTCGTAGTGGTGCCGCAGATGACGATGTCGCTCCCATCATACACATATGCGGTGATGAGCGTGCCGTCCGGGACGTTCTGGCCGCTGAGCTGTACCGTCCCATAGAAGGTATGCGCGGCAGGCGGTACGGCCAGGGAAGCGGGTGGGGTGTAAAGAAGGAGAAAGGCCAGGATGCCGGCAACAAGCAGGCCGGCGCATACGCCGAACCGTACCCAGCGGCCGCTTCCAGGATGGCGCGAATACAGTTGGTGCATAGGTAATAACCTCCTGGAGACTTTGTCAGCCGTGCGCCGACAAGTAATCCGAAAGTGTAGACGCCTGGCCGGCGGTTCAGATATGGCGCATGCGGCCCGATCATCGCACTAAGTGGGGGTTCACCAGGACATTTGCTCGAACACGTTCTCGATGTGCCGGCGGTTGACCTCGAATCCCACGAACACGTGCTCTCTCAAGACGATAATGGGGGTCGCGTACTGACCTGGCCCCAGGAGCGCCAGCAGTTCTTCCACCGCCTGCGGGTTAGTGATGTCCCGGACCTCAAAGGGGATACTTCGGTTGTTCAGGAAGCGCTTGGCATTGAAGCAGTCTGGGCAGTCGGGCTTGGTATAGAGGATGACCTTCTGCTTGTCTTGATCAGGTGGCGAATCCGATGGAATTTCGGCGGACATAGTTTCCTCCTGGCGAACCGCTTTGTAGCGTTATTGTACCTCGAAGCTGGCCTCGAACTGCAGGTCATCGCCGATATACAACTGCAGGGAATAGGCGCCGGCGTCAAACCCTCCCGGCGGCAGGAAATACACGTATGCGGTTCCGTAGCGCCCCCACTCCCATTGGAACTTGTCGGATGCCAGCTCCACCGAGCCTTTGCGCCATACTGCCCGCCATGGTGTGCCGTTCTCCATTTCCGCGAAGCGGAAAAAGGCATAGATCGGCCGTTCCAGCGGGAGGGGGAAGACTTGCCCCGGCATAAGGGGTTCGTTGGATGCGGATACGCCCTGCGCAAAGGTGATGAAGGTAAAGCTGGCACCAGGAGAGCGAGTCACTGGACGGGTGGTGGGGGTCGGGGTCACCGGAGGCGTCGGGGTGGGAGAAGGCACCCGGGTGTGCGTGGGAGTGGGAGGGGGTTGGGTGCCGGCCTCACCGCCGGGCGTCGGCGTGGGCAGGACCGCCGGCGTCACCGCGGGCCGGGCCGGCGCTTCCGTCGGATGCCTCAGGTATTGTATGGTCAGCCAGCCGGTGATTCCCATGCCAATGACCAGCAGGACCGTGAGCAGGAGCAGCCGGCGAGCGCGCTTGGCCGCTTCATAGCGCAGGAGGAAAAAAGGGGCGTGCTTCGCCTCTCGCCACTGCACCGCCAGGGCCACGACGCTGATTGCTGTCATCACAGCCAGCAGGATCAGCGCACCCGTGGGGAAGAAACGGAACGGGGCGGACATCTACCTTTCTCCTTACCATCCGGATACCCGACAGAGCCGAAACGTCTAACCTATTATACCACAGGCCTGCCCGAACTGCACGATTGGGTGTCTCTGTTTGGTGACAGTCACCGGACTGCGTGTCCCACGCCCTCGAATCGGGCCATTTGACAGCCGGCGTCCGCCGATTTATAATATGCGTTGACAACCGCACATGCCAAAGACGATGACCAGGAAGAGTACGCCGCGCACCGGGACCCAGAGAGTCGGGGAAAGGTGCGAGCCCGATGTCCACGACGCGGCGGAATGGGCCTGCGAGTCGTGCGCCGAAAGGGCGGTAACGCCCGAGTAGTCCGCACCGGAGACGCTACCGTTATCAGAGCGCGGGATATCAGGCTCCCATCCATGGGCCGATGGCGAGTCCTCGTATCCGCTGAGAGAGGTTGGCCGGCCGATGAAAACCCGTCTCTCGACGGGTTTTTTGTTTCCAGCCATACGCCGGCCGCCTAATTCGGGTGGCACCGCGGGGTGGTCGCAAACCCCTCGTCCCGTCATACGTCCAGCACTCGCTGGGCGTCCGACCGGACGAGGGGTTTTTGATTATATGCCTGTAGCCAAGGAGGTGAAGGATGATTACCAGCATCACGCATGCACGGCGGGTTCTCAGCCCAGTGGTGCGGGAACTGCCGGCGGATGTCGAGACGCCGGTCTCGGTATACCTGAAACTGCGCGGGCTGGGCCCCTCCTTCCTGCTGGAAAGCGTGGAAGGGGGAGAACACCTGGCGCGCTATTCCATTATCGGTTCTCACCCGCGCGGCACCATCAAGGCCTGGCGCGACAGAGTGATCATCGAAGAAGAGGGGCGCTGGACGGAACTGCCGCTGGCCGGCCGCGATGTGCTGGATGTCCTGCGCGAACATCTGCCGACCTATGCCGGCACCCCCATCCCGGACCTGCCGCGCTTCACTGGCGGAGCGGTGGGCTACATGAGCTATGACCTGGTGCGCTCCTTCGAACGCCTGCCCAGCATCAAGCCGGATACCCTGGGCCTGCCCGAGGCCTTCTTCCTATTGTGTGACCGGCTGGTGGTTTATGACCACGTCAAGCAGAGGCTGTTGGTCATCGCCCATGCTTCCGGCGAGGAAGCGGAGGGCCGGGGGCGCGAGGAAGCGGAGGCGGCGGTGGAGGAGCTGGTGGCGCGCCTGCGCCGGCCCCTGCCGAACGGCTCGGGAGTGCCGGCGCCGCCGGCGGATGCCCTGGAGCCGCCCTTCGAGACCGCCTTCCCGCGCCCCGCCTTTGAGGAAGCGGTGAAGCGCGCCAAGGAGTATATCCGCGCCGGCGATATCTTCCAGGTGGTGCTGTCCCGCCGCATTCATCGGCTGACCAGTGCCCAACCGTTCGACATCTACCGCGCCCTGCGGCGCATCAACCCATCGCCGTACATGTTCTACCTGGAGCTGCCGGACGGCCTGCGCCTTATCGGCTCATCGCCGGAGGTGTTAGTACGGGTGGATCAGGGGATGGTGGAGACGCGGCCGCTGGCCGGCACACGGCCCCGCGGCGCCACGCCGGCGGAGGACCTGGCGCTGGAACAGGAACTGCTGGCGGACGTCAAGGAACGCGCGGAGCATGTTATGCTGGTGGACCTGGCGCGCAATGACCTGGGGCGTGTGTGCCGCTACGGCACGGTGACCACTCCCACCATGATGGAGGTGGAGCGCTATTCCCATGTCATGCACATCGTCTCCCATGTGCAGGGACAGTTGGACCCCGCCTGCGACGCCTATGACGTACTGCGCGCCTGTTTCCCCGCCGGCACGGTGTCCGGCGCGCCCAAAGTGCGCGCGATGGAGATCATCGAGGAACTGGAGCCGGAACAGCGCGGGCCTTATGCCGGCGCGGTGGGCTACTTCGGCTTCTCGGGCAATATGGACACCTGCATCACCATCCGCACATTCGTGATGAAGGGACAGCGGGTGTACCTGCAGGCCGGCGCCGGCATCGTCGCCGATTCGGAGCCGGCGCGGGAATATGAGGAGACGGAGAACAAACTGCGGGCCCTTGCGCGTGCCCTGAATGCCGCCGAACAGGGGCCCATGAAGTAAGGGAGGTGGAACATGATCGCGGTAATCGATAACTACGACTCATTCACGTACAATATCGTCCAGTACCTGGGCGAATTGGGGGCAGAGGTGCGGGTGTTCCGCAATGACCAGGTGACCTTACAGGAGCTGGAGCAGTTGGCGCCCAGCCACCTGGTGATTTCACCAGGGCCCGGCCGGCCGGAGAACGATGCCGGCATCTCCAACGACGCCATCCGCCGCTTTCACGGCCATATTCCTGTCCTGGGGGTGTGTCTGGGACATCAGTGCATCGCCCATGTCTTTGGGGGAAAGGTGGGGCCGGCGCCCCGCCTGATGCACGGCAAGGTTTCCCGCATCATCCATTACGGCGGCCCGCTGTTCGCCGGCGTGCCCACCAGCTTCGAGGCCACGCGCTACCATTCCCTCATCGTCGAGGAACCCCTGCCAAGAGAACTGCGCGTCACCGCCCGCTCCGAAGAAGGGGAGATCATGGCCATCCAGCATGTGGAAGGGCCGACTTTCGGCGTACAGTTTCATCCCGAATCCATCCTTACGCCGGCCGGCAAGCGCATCCTGCGCAATTTCCTCCGGCTGTCCGACGTGGTGGAAGAGCAGAGCGCGGCCGTGTCCATCAGCATGCCGGCGGCCATCGAGCGGGTACTGCGCGGCGAGCATCTCAGCGGTGAGGAAGCGGAGCAGGTGATGGGCATCATCATGGCCGGCCAGGCCACGCCGGCGCAGATCGGTGCCTTCCTGGCGGCTCTGCGCGCCAAGGGGGAGACCATCAGCGAGATCGCCGGCTTTGCCCGCGCCATGCGCGGCTATGCGGCGCGCGTCCAGCCCCAGCGCCGGCCGCTCATCGACACCTGCGGCACCGGCGGCGATGGCGCGGATACCTTCAATATTTCCACCACGGCGGCATTCGTGGTCGCCGGCGCCGGCGTGGCAGTCGCCAAACACGGCAACCGCTCCGTGTCCAGCCGTTGCGGCAGTGCCGATGTGCTGAAGGCCCTGGGCGTGAACCTGGAGCTGAGTCCGGAGGAGGTGGCGCGCTGTATTGACGAGGTCGGGTTTGGGTTCCTGTTCGCGCCCCTTTTGCATCCGGCCATGAAGCACGCCATTGGGCCGCGTCGTGAAATGGGAGTGCGCACCGTGTTCAACATCCTCGGCCCGCTGACCAATCCCGCCGGCGCGTCCCTGCAGATTATCGGGGTCTACGCCCCGGAGCTGGTGGAAGTGATCGCCCATGTCCTGCGGGAGCTGGGCGCCAGCGCGGCCTACGTGGTGCATAACTCGCAGGGCATGGATGAGTTGTGCACCGCCGGCATCAACTTCATCGCCTGCCTGCGCGGTGGGGTGGTGCGCACGTATGAGCTGGCCGGCGAGGCGCTGGGGCTGACGCCGGCGCCGCTGGAGGCCCTGCGCGGCGGCGATCCGGAGGAAAATGCCCGCATCACCCGCGCTGTCCTGGCCGGCGAGCGCGGGCCGCGCCGCGATGTGGTCCTGCTGAATGCCGGCGCCGCTCTGCACGTGGCCGGCGCGGCGCGGGACCTCAAAGAGGGCATTGCCATGGCCGCCGAGTCCATTGATGCGGGGCGCGCCGCCAGGGTGCTGGAGGAGCTGGTGCGCTTTACCGGAGGAGCGCGATGATCCTGGAGCGGATTTTGGAGGATACCCGTCGGGAACTGCGCCGGCGCCAGGAATATGCTCCCATCGAAACGCTGGAGGAAAGACTGTCGGGGGCGCCGCCGGCCCGCGATCTTTCCCGGGCACTGCGGGGCCCGGGGGTGCAGATCATCGCCGAAATCAAGCGCGCCTCTCCTTCCCGCGGCGCGCTCAACATGGACCTCCAGCCGGCGGAGCTGGCCGCGGCGTACGCCCACGCCGGCGCCGCCGCCATCTCGGTGCTGACCGAGCCGCATCATTTTCATGGCGCGCTGGAAGACCTACAGCGGGTGTGCCTGGCCCTGGACAGTGCCGGCCTGGCTGTCCCCATCCTGCGCAAAGACTTCATCATTGACACCTATCAG
>JACIWP010000162.1 GCA_014360855.1 Anaerolineae bacterium | reverse complement strand
GAAGCTGATGGAGCGGTCCATGACCGCCACGGCCTTCAGGTGGCGCAGGGCATCGGCCAACTCCGTGGCGGGGAAGGGCCGGAAGACGCGCGGCTTCAGCAGGCCGACCTTTTTGCCCTGGGCCCGCAGTTTGTCCACCACGGCCTTGGTGGTGCCGGCGGTGGAGGAGAGCACCACGATGGCCACCTCGGCATCCTCCAACCGATAGGCCTCGAACAGGCCGTATTTGCGGCCGGAGAGCTTTTCGTACTCGCGCGCCACCTCCAGGATGACCTCCTGGGCATGGGCCATGCCTTCCACCTGCTGGCGCTTGTGCTCGAAGTAGTAGTCGTAGAAGTCCAGCGGGCCGTAGGTGACGGGGTTATGCACGTCCAGGAGGGGCGGGAGGGCCGGCTTGTACTCTCCCACAAAATTCCGCACCTCTTCGTCCGAGAGCAGTTCCACGCGCTCCATGGCGTGGCTGGTGATGAAGCCGTCGTGCATGACCATCACGGGCAGGAGCACGTCCGGGTGTTCGGCGATGCGCACTGCCTGGATGAAGTTGTCGTACGATTCCTGGGCGTTCTCGGAGAAGATCTGGATCCAGCCGGCCTCGCGGGCGCCCATCGTGTCCGAGTGGTCGCAATGGATGTTGATGGGGCCGGAGAGGGCGCGGTTGACGTCCAGCATGACGATGGGGAGGCGGTACGAGGCGGCGATGTAGAGCGTCTCCCACATGAAGGCCAGGCCGGCGGAGGAGGTGGCGGTCATCACGCGGGCGCCGGCGGCGGCCGCACCGATGCAGGCGCTCATGGCGCTGTGCTCGCTCTCCACCGTGACGAACTCGGTCTTCACCAAGCCATTGGCCACAAATTCGGAAAAGGTCTGAACCGTCGAGGTCTGCGGCGTAATAGGATAAGCGGCTACCACGTCTGGGTTAATCTGCCGCATGGCATGAGCGACAGCCGCGTTGCCATCGAGTGCCAAGATTTCTCTCATTGTATCGCTACTCCTTCTTTCCGGGTCGGGTGTAGGTGTCCTGGCAAGGGGTTATTTCTCTTTCTTGAACTCGGTTTCCGGGGTCATGGTAATACATTTCACCGGGCAGACCTGAGCGCAGACACCACAGCCCTTGCAGTGCTCCAGGTCAAAGCCCACCATCTTCTCGTCCTGCACCAGGATGCTGGAATCGGGGCAGTAGATCCAGCAGAAGAGGCAGTGGATGCATTTCTCCGCGTCGCGGACGGGGCGGAACGCGCGCCAGCCGCCGGTTTTGTACTCGACGGAGTTGCCGGCTTCCAGGATTAATCCCCCGAGGGGGATGTCCTTCCAACCTGTTCCCTTGGGCATCTTTATATTCCTCCTTTACAGGTTCCGATTGGCAATCAACCTTGTTTGACTTCCTGTGCCGCCCGCTGGATGGCTCGCACGTTGGCCTCCACCATATCCGGCCGCAGTTTCTTGCCGAAGTCTTTGCGCACTTGCTCCACGATCTTATTCAGGTCCAGCAGTCCGGTAGCCACGCAGAAGGCTCCCAGCATGGGGGTGTTGGTGATCTCGCGCCCCAGTTCCTGGATGGCGATGGTGCTGGCGTCCACCGTGAAGATGCGGATGTTCTTGCCCTCCAGGTTCAGACGTTTGCGGACCTCTTCGGGGGATTCGGTAGTATTGATGAGGAGCACACCGTTTTCCTTGAGGCCTTCGGTAACATCTACGACTCCGAGGAGGGTGGGGTCCAGCACAATGACGACATCGGGTTCGAGAACGGGGCTGTGCAGGGTGATGGGGCTGTCACTCAGACGGGTATAGGCTCGGATGGGGGCTCCCATGCGTTCGGCGCCGTAGTCGGGGAACGCCTGGAAGTAGAAGCCGGCGCCGAGGGCCGTTTCGGCGAGGAGCTTGCCGGCGGTCACCGCGCCCTGTCCCCCGCGTGCATGCCAGCGAATCTCGATCATCTTGCCCATGGTGTCCTCCTTGAAAAAGGTGAGCGCTATCGCTCCCCAGCATAATTGGGATACATGATACAATTTGGCGCTTCGAAAAATCTCAAAAAAAGAGAGGGACTTCCTCTCGGGGGATCCCTCTCTGCTGCAGACCTTGGAAGTGCGCGCTGGCTTGGCACTGGCAAGGCATGAGCCGGGTGATCCCCCAGCTCCAGGCACGCCCGTTATTGTAACGCACTTCACAACAGGTGTCAAAAATGAGACTACTCTCTCTGCAAGCCGCGCCGCGCCAAACGTTCCGCCTCACGCTGGCAGGCCAGACACAGGGTCGCGTCCGGCTTCGCCTCCAGCCGTTCGGGATCGATGCGCTGGCCACATCGCTCGCAAATGCCGTATACCCCCAACTCAATGGCCCGCAGTGCCCGTTCGATAGACTGGAGCCTGGCTTCCAGCGTCTGGACCAGGGACATGTTCTTCTCGCGCTCGTGCAGGTCGGGATCGCCTTCTTCGAGATCTACTTTGACCTCGCTCTCCCGCAGAATCTGCTGGAGATGTTCCAGTTCCTTCAGGATTTCCTGGCGCTCTTGCTCCAGCGCGAGACGTTCTCGCTCGGTGGATACCTCCATCTCTCCGCCCTTTCATATAGGCCTGCGCCGGATTGTCATACTTTGTATGGGCCTATATATCACCTTTTCCCCCAGGGGTCAAGCGCGCCCGAAGGGGGTTGTCGAAGGCGTCCTGTTGCCGCGATATGCCGGCGTTGGGGGATGGATGGCCCCGACCTGCTCCCTCCCCGCACGCCGGGAAATGGGTTACAGGCTGGTCAGGACTTTCTCGAAGCGCTCGACCGCCCAATCCACCTCTTCGCGAGTGATGACCAGCGGCGGGGTGACGCGGATGATATGCCGGCGCGTATCCTTGCACAGCACGCCGTTGTCTTTCAGGGCCTCGCAGAAGCGGCGCGCGCCGCCGGCGCTGGGGTACAGCTCAATCCCGATCAGCAGGCCCAGACCGCGCACCTCCTTGACATGCGGCGAGCGGATGGCCTGCAGGCGCTCTTTGAGATATGCCCCCTGCACCGCAGCGTTCTCGATCATCCCTTCCTCTACTAGCACGCGCAGGGCCTCCCGCGCCACTGCCGCCGCCAGGGGATTGCCCCCAAACGTACTGCCGTGATCCCCCGGCTCAAAGACGTCCAGGATTTCACGCGAGGAGAGCACTGCCGAGACGGGGTAATAGCCGCCGGAGAGGGCCTTGCCGATGATGAGCACATCCGGATGCACTCCCTCGTGTTCGCAGGCCAGCAGTTTGCCCGTGCGGCCCAGGCCCGTCTGTACCTCGTCGGCGATGAACAGCACGTTGTGCTGGGCGCACAGCTCGGCCAGCCCGCGCAGATATCCTTTGGGCGGCACAATGACCCCGCCCTCGCCCTGTACCGGTTCCACCAGGACAGCCGCGGTATTAGGTGTGATGGTCCGTCGCACGGCTTCCAGATCGCCGTAAGGGACAATTTTGAAGCCAGGGGTAAATGGGCCGAAGCCGGCGCGGTACTGCTCCTCCGTCGAGAAGCTGATGATGGTGATGGTGCGGCCGTGGAAGTTCTCGGCGAAGACGATGATCTCCGCCTGATCCGCCGGCACGCCCTTTTTCACATACGCCCATTTGCGGGCCAGTTTCAGCGCGGTCTCCACCCCTTCCGCGCCCGAGTTCATGGGGAGGAAGCGCTCATATCCGAGCAGTTCGCACGCTTCTTTGCACAGCAGAGGGAGCTGTTCGTTGTGAAACGCCCGCGAGGTGAGGGTCACTTTCTGCGCTTGTTCGACCAGGGCCTGATAAATGCGGGGGTGGCAGTGGCCTTGATTGACAGCGGAGTACGCGGCCAGGCAGTCGAGGTAGCGCCGGCCTTCTACGTCATACACCCAGACACCCTGGGCCCGGGAAATCACTACGTCCAGAGGATGATAGTTGCGCGCGCCATATTGCTCGTGGAGGGCAATGTAGCCGGCGCTGTCGAGCTTCGCCGCAGTTCGTACTGCCATGACACGACCTCCTTGTCGTTGTGCTGATGGACAGCGGCATTATAACCGATATCAGCGCCGGCGCCAAATTCCGCCGGCGAAAAGTTTAGCGATGACCTCGTGAACTACAGGTAATGCACCGTGACCCGTTTGCCGCGCTCTTGCAAGAGCCGCACCAGTTCTTTGACGTAGACCATGCGCATGGGTTCGCCGCGCACCAGGTCCGCGATCTGGTTGGGATTGATGGCGGTGCCCACGATGAGTTGGATGAAGTCGGCGGAGAGGAGCATGCGTGCCAGCCGCGTAGCGGCTTCGTGGTCCGCCGGCAGGTCATGCACGCTTTGCGCGCTTTCCAGCAGGGCCACCGTCTGCGAGAGGGTGATGATGCCCTCGGTGACCAGGTCCACTCCCTTGAGCTTGGCAGTGGGAGGGGAGCCTTTGCGCTGGGGAGCCTGCTTGTCGCGCTTGCTGGGCGGCACCCATTCGACCTCCAGCTCCTCGCCCAGCTCGCGCGCCGCCATTTGGGCGGTGGTGCCGCCGCAGATGATCTTGTATCCCTGTCCCCGCATCAGCATTTCCACCGCTTTGCGGTCGTCTGTCCGCTCGCGGGGCGGTCCGGTGAGCACCGTGGCAAAGACCGCCGGCCGCACGCGCATGGCGACCGCCGTGGCATCGTCCCCCGGCTTGCCCTCATACAGCTTCAGGCAGGTGCGCGCCAGGGCATCCACCAGGCTGTGGGCATCCCCACCCGTCGCGGCCCAGCGTTTGACAGCGATGGCCAGGTTCTTCCAGCCCCAGCCCAGGCGGTAAAGCCCGCCCACGCCGGCATGGATGTAGCCATCGCTCACCAGCACCATGTAGTCCCCTTCCTGAAGCTGGAAGCGGGCTTCGCGGATGCGCCGGCCGTGAATCTCCCGCTCTTCGGCCGGCAGTTCCACCACTTGGCCGTCGCGAATCAGTATCAGCGGCGGGCAGTCGTATTCCACCAGATAGGCATCACGCCCCCGTTCCACCCGCAGCGCGGCGAAGGTAGCATAGGCCAGCTTGCGCACCTGACATTCCGGCAGGGTGGCGGCCAGCGTCTCCATGACCTCTTCCATCGAAGCGCCCTGCTCCACCATACTGGCCACGATCTGCGCCGTCAGCGTGGAGAGAATGTTAGCCTTCACCCCGCTTCCCAACCCGTCGGACAGCACGACCAGGAGAGTCTGAGGTGTCGCGGCAACTTTCACCGTGTCGCCGCACAGCTCCTCTCCGTGCTTCTGCAGGGCTTTCCAGGCCACCTCGACGAAGAGCCGCTTCATCAATCGTTGTCCTCTTCCAGCACCTTCGCCAGCCGGGAGAGCATCATCTTGGTCTCCGCGGTGGTTTCGCCCAGCAATTGGGCGATCTCATGTGCGACGCGCATTTGCTTTTTGATGACCTCTTCCGTGCGGTGCAGGGTCTCCTCCCGAATATGTTCGAGCTGTTCCCGCTGGCGCACTTGCTCGGTGATATCCCGCAGGATGCCGACCAGCAGGCTCTGGCCGGGCACGGGCATGATGGTCTGCTCGACGATCAGGTCATCGCGGATGCGCACGACTTCTCCTACTACCGGCTGGCCGGTGTCGCGGGCCTGGACGAAGCTGTCCACGTTGGGCATGATGGTGCGGAGGGGCTTGCCGACCACCTGCTGGCGATAACAGCGGAAGGCCCGTTCCGCCGATGGGGAGAGGTCCTGGATCTGCAGCCGGCTGTCCACGATGACCACCGGGTTGGGCGTCACGTCAATGACCACCTGGCGCAGGGATTCGGCCCGCCGGCGCATGTACGGGATGCACATGGTGGCCTCCGCCATGCCCCGCAGGGTGGCCTTCGCCTTCTCCCGACAGGTTGGATAGCCGCAGGCCCCGCAGTTCAGCTCGTCCTCGGGGGTGTATTTGTCCACCATGTGCAGGACTTCCTGAATCTGCTCTTCGGTGAATTCGGGCACCGGCACATGCTTGTCCTGATAGGAACGGCTCAGGTCGGGCCATTCGTGCCGCGCCGGCATGGGTTTGGGCTGGCGGCGGGAGGCGTATTCCATCACCCGCTGGCGCGCCACATAGATGCTTTCGATGTGATCCTCCATCGCCGGCCCGTTGATGCACCCGCCCTCGCAGGCCATCAGCTCCACCATGCAGGCGGCCAGCTTGCCGGCGCGAATGCCCCGCAGGACATCCTCGCAGGCGCCCAGCCCCGAGGTGGTGACGATGTGGCTGGTCAATATATCGGTGTCCATGTTGGCGGTGCCCACCAGGCCGCCTTCGACGGGGAAGAGACGCGCCGGCACGCGCGGGGCCGGCTCTGCCCCATCCCCGTCAGCGGGGAACGCCACCCCTTCTTCCTCCATCCACTCGGCCAGCTCGGTAAAGGTCAGCGCGGCATCAATGGCGCCGGCGACCGATTCCTCGAGCATCTCGGCCTTTTTGGCGATGCATGGGCCGATGAAGACGATGAACGCTTCCGGCCCATACTGCTGGCGCAGCCAGCGTCCATGCGCCGCCATCGGCGAGACGATGGGCGCCAGATGGGGGATGAGGTCGGGATAGTATTTCTCGATCAGATTGACCACCACCGGGCAGGAAGAAGTGATAATGGGCCACTGCTCCTGATGTGTCTCGACCCACTCGCGGTGGGCCTGGCCGACCATTTCGGCGCCGAAGGCGGTTTCGCCGGCGGCCGCGAAGCCCAACTGCAGAAGCATCTGCTCCATGGCGGAAAATGATCGGATGCCGAAGTAGGCCGGCGCCGAGGGGGCCACGCTGGCCACCACCGTTTTGCCGGCGCGGATAGCCTCCTGCACTGCCGGCCGGTCCTCCCGGATCTGTTTGGCGCCCTGCGGGCATTCGCGCACACAGTTGCCGCAGGCCAGACACAGTTCCGGCACCACCGTTGCCTGGCCGTTCTGCACCTTGACCGACTTGACGGTGCAGGTGCGCACACAGCGGTAGCAGTCGCGGCAGCGCGCTACGTTGGTGCTGATCACCCATCCTTGCATGATGAAGACTCCTCGCCTCGCAAGCGAGGCAAAACCTCCTGATAGAAGAACAGCTCGGCGTCCTGCGGGCGAATTTCGCGGTACTGTTTGTCTCCCACGCGGATGGAGACGCCGTGGGAGCACTGTTCCATGCAGAATGCGCCGACCAGTTCCACCTGGCCGGCGAGATGTTCTCGCTCGATCAGCTCCTCCAGAGCCGCCGCCAGCTCATCGGAGCCGCGGGCACTGCAGGAGCTTCCAACGCATATCGTGATCCTGACCATCGGTTCACTCTCTCGGCGCGGGGTATTGTTCCTAGTGCGCGCCCTCCTTAGTTTATGATATCACGAAGCATTGGAATTGTCAAACAATTTGTGAATTTTCACACATTTGGGGTTGTCCGGGAGGGGGCCGGTGGCTGACTCTTACCCACTTTCATAGGCGAGAGACCATCGGTAGGTGAAGAGAGCGCGTCTGATCAGTCGGGGCTTGAGGATCCAGGGCATAG
>JACIWP010000161.1 GCA_014360855.1 Anaerolineae bacterium | reverse complement strand
ACCTCTAGCTCGTATTCCTTCCAACCGAGGAGCGACATCTCGACCAGCACCTGATGGACCGGGCTTTCGCGCAGGCCGTGATCCACGACGCGGCGCAGTTCCTGGTCGTTGTGTCAACGCCTGCTTCGCCCTGAAAGAACTGGGCTATGAGACCATCATGGTCAACTGCAACCCGGAGACCGTCAGCACCGATTACGACACCGCAGACCGCCTGTACTTTGAGCCGCTGACGCTTGAGGATGTGCTGAACATCGTGGATGTGGAACAGCCGGACGGCGTCGTCCTGCAGTTCGGGGGACAAACGCCGCTGAAGCTGGCGCGGGCGCTGGAGGCCGCCGGCGTCCCCATCTGGGGCACCTCGCCGAAATCCATTGACCTGGCGGAAGACCGCGGCCGCATGAGCGCCCTGTTGAAGGAGCTGGACATCCCCCAGCCCGAAAGCGGCGTGGCCTGCACGCCCGAGGAAGCCCGCCAGGTCGCACAGCACATTGGCTTTCCCCTCCTGCTCCGCCCATCCTATGTATTGGGTGGGCGTGGGATGGTCATCGTATATAACATGGAAGAGCTGGACGCCTTCCTGGAAGAGGCGATGCGCGCTTCGGAGGGCAGTGTCCTCCTGCTGGACCGCTTCCTCGAAGATGCTTTTGAGATTGACGTGGATGCGGTGGCGGACGGAGAGCGGGTGGTGATCGGCGGCATCATGCAGCACATCGAGGAAGCCGGCGTGCATTCTGGCGACTCCGCCTGCGTTCTGCCCCCCTACAAGGTCAGCCTGTATCATCTGAACATCATCCGCGAGTACACCCACCAGCTTGGCCTGGCGCTGAAGGTGCGCGGCCTGATGAACGTGCAGTTCGCCATCAAGGACGAGATCGTCTATGTGCTGGAGGTCAACCCGCGCGCTTCCCGGACAGTGCCTTTTGTCAGCAAGGCGACCGGGGTATCGCTGGCGAAGATCGCCGCCCGGGTTATCGCCGGCCAGTCCCTGGTCGAGATCGGTTTCACCCAGGAACCGGAGGTGAAAAAGTTCTTCGTCAAAGAGAGCGTCCTGCCCTTCCACAAATTCGCCGGCGTGGACGCCCGCCTCGGCCCGGAAATGCGCAGTACGGGCGAGGTCATGGGCATTGGTGAGACCTTTGGCGAGGCTTTTGCCAAAGCCGAGATGGCGGCGAACATGCCCCTGCCCACCAGCGGCACCGCCCTCATCAGCGTCAATGATTATGACAAGGGAGCGATCCTGAAAATCGCCCGGGATCTCAGCCGGCTCGGGTTCCGCCTGATGGCCACCCCGGGTACCGCCGAATGGCTCCGCCGCGTAGGGCTGGAAGTGGAAGCGGTGAACAAGGTCAGCCAGGGCTCGCCCCATGTGGTGGACGCCATCGCCGCCGGCCAGGTGGACCTGATCATCAATACCCCGTTGGGCCACCATGCCTACAGCGACGGCATGCGCATCCGCGCTGCCGCCACCCAGTACCAGGTGCCCTTGCTCACCACCCTTTCGGCCGCCATGTCCGCGGTGGGGGCCATCCGGGCGCTCCAGCAAGGGTCCCTCGCCGTGTACAGCCTGCAGGAGATTTACGGCCGGCGGCAGTGAACGCCCGCTCCGAAACGACAAATTCAAAACGGGGCATCGTCCATATGGCGATGCCCCGTTTTGAATTCACGAGCGCCGGCTCAGAACCCGGGGATTTCCTTGACCACCACCCCCTCGTTGGCCTTCACCTCATACGGAAGCAGGTCCTTCTCGGTCAGGAAGATGTCCGGATTGCCGTGGCAGTTGGTGCACGACTGGTTCTGCGGCGTCACCCGCTGAATGTTATGCGGCGTGGCATATTTCCACGTCGGCAGAGCATCGTAGTTGGGAAGCAGGTCCTTGCCGTAGTACTCGTAGTCATCCGGTGCGATGGGCACATGCCGCACCACGACGTACTTCCACGGGCGCTCCGGACTGCGCAGTGGGTTCAGGCCAATCTTGAAGTCCATGACCGTCTTGGCGATCTTGTAGTACGGGATGCCGTCCTGCTGTGCCACATGGCAGGAGTAGCAGTTCTTGTACGTGGTCGCGTGACAGACCTGGCAGGCCAGCAGTTCCAGGTGCTTTTCGGTATGCTGGGCGATGCCGTCGCCGGGCTTCACATCGGTATGGCATTCGCGGCAGTCGGGCGTCGGCGGGCCGTCATAGCGGTGCTTCTTTTCGCCCAGCGCGCCGTGCGCCTGCTCCTCCGAATGACAGCGGAAGCAGGGCATGCCGGCCTTCTGCCAGTGCACATCCGCCGGTATTCCCTCATTCTCGCCCTTATATTCATCATTGATGCGGCTTCCATGACAGCCCGTGCACGTCAAGTTCATCGGCGGGATCTTCTTGAAGTCGTGCCCCTGCAGGAGACCGCCGTCCAGATTAGTGGGCATGCTGACATGACACTGCCCGCAGGTGGTGTGACATTTGTCACAGTGATTCGCCATCACCTGCTCAATCTGCGGATATTTATCCGGCGTACTGCGCGCGTACAGGGCCGTGCGGTAGCCGGCCAGCGTGGTATGCAGGCTGGTGGCATCCGTGGTCACGATCTCGCGATGGCAGGGCGCACACGCCTTCTGCGAATCCGGCTCGCGCACCACGCCTTCATGCGCTTCCATGGAATCAACCCCCGACTTCCCACCGTGGCAGGTGATACAGCCAAAGCGGGAGTGCAGGCTGGCAGGGAACTGCTTGCCGTTGATGAAGACCTTTTGCCATGCCTCAACCTGAGGCACTTCGCCTCCTCACCCCTCGCCCTCGGAAAGGCTGGGGCCTTTCTCCGGCTCTTTCGCCAGCTCCCGCAGTCTGGTTTCATCCGTGTGGCAGGTGCGGCAGTTGGAATCGTCCGCCTTCACAAAGCCGTCGCCGGTCTTCGCCGGCGCCAGCAGAGGGAACTGCAACGCCACCGGCGTAGGCTTGGGCGGCGTCGTCGGCGTCGGCTGAACGGCCGGCGGCGCATACTGGGTCGGCGTGGGCGGGACCGGGGTAATCGGCGTGGGGGCCGGCCCACATCCTGCCGCCGCCACCATCACCAGCAGACCGATGAGCATCAGGACCACTGGCCCCGCCCATCGGACAAGTCTTCGCAGAAACTCACTCATAGCATCTCTCCCTGAAAAGGGATGGACAAGGACATCCTGCGGTGCAAAGAATGAGACAATGTAATACGACAATCCCTTTGAGATATACTGCCCTCTGGTGGATGGGGTTCACCCATCCACCAGAGGGGTAATAGCTTGGACGATTGTTTAGGCGGACTTCCGCCGGCGCAGAGCCAGGCCCGCGCCCAGGCTCAGCGCGCCCAGACCCAGCACCAGACCTTCGACGGGGAAGACCGCACCGCCGGTGGTCGGCAGGGTGGCCGGCGTGGCCTGCGCCTCAGCCGCGGCGCCGGAAGCGGTGCCCTCGGTCGGATAGTCGGGCACTTTGCTGGGATCAAAGCGGTTCACCGCGACCTCCGGATTGGCGCTCCACGCCTGCATGCCGTACAGCAGGCTGTAGGCATCGTAGCCCAGCGCTCGCAGGGCCATAGCGACCTGGGCCGAAGTCTGGCCGGTGTAGCAGTAGACCACCACCTGGCGATCGGAGGGGATCTTTGCCAGCGTGGCGGCATCCCACATTTCCTTGGGGCTCATGTTGACCGCGCCGGCGATGTGGCCCTTGGCATAGTGCTCGGCGGACCGCAGGTCAATGATGAACGGATCGTTGCTGGTATCGCCGTCGTTCAGGTTCTCGTACAGCGCCTTCACCTGCACGTACTTGGTGCCGTCCTTCAGAGCGGCCTGCAGGGCCGCCTGGACAGTATCGCCCAGCGGCTTGGGCAGGGGGTAATTGCCGGTCGCCTCCACTGCCTCGGTGGTCACCGGGTAATCGGGCACGGTAGAGGGATCAAAGCGGTGGTGATAAACCTCGGGGTTGTTGCTCCAGCCGCTCATGCCGAAGAGCAGGTTGTAGGCATCATAGCCCAGCATGCGCAGGCCGGCGGTCACCCAGCTCGCGTTCTGGCCGGTGTAGCAGTAGACCACGATGGGCTTGTCCTTGGGCAGTTGCGCCAGGCTCTCGGGGGTGAAGACCGCGTTCACATCCATGCGCACCGCGCCCTTGATGTGCCCCTTCTCATAATCCTCCGCATTGCGTACGCTGAGGATGAAGGGGTCGTTGGACGTGTCACCGTCGTTCAGGTTCTCATAGAGCGCCTGAGCAGAGATGTTCTTGGTGCCGCCGCTGAAGTAGGCCTTGGCCGCCGCCAGGATGTCCTCCGCGGCATAGGCCACGCCGGCCAACAACAGCGCCAGCACGAGGACCAGATTGAGCAGTGCAAACTTTTTCATAGCCACCTCTCCTTTGCATCATAGTGATATGTGTTCGATGAGCGCGCCCATCGTGACACAACGAAGCGATCATCCGCCCGCCGGCTTGACGGCGCTTTCCCAGGCCTGGTCCGCCTGGTGGCATTTCACGCAGTCGCCGGCGTAGGCGTCCTGATTATGCGAAGAGGGCTTGGCATGGCAGGCGTCACAGTTCGACGCAATCTTGGCACGCAGGCCCTCGATATGACAGCCGACGCAGTCCACCTGGGTATGTTTGCCCTTGTACTGATCCCAGATCTGCACATGTTCGGGCCAGGTGCCGGCGGCAAAGGTCCAGGTGTTGGCCGGGTCATGGCACGAGGCACAATCATCGCCGCCAAAATCGTGCGCCTTCTCGTGACAGGCCACACACTGCGTGGACAAGCCGCCGAAATTCGGATAGCGATGACAGGAAAAACAGGCGACCTCGGCGTGCTTGCCGACCAATGGCATGGGATGCACCGCCACCTTCACCTGCGCCCAATCCCGGGTGGAAGTGTGGCACAGGTCACAGTTCAGATTCTGCACGTCATGCGGCCCCACATGGCAGGCGCTGCATTCCGTCAGCTTGACATCCAGGTTGCGCTGTTCGTGACAGTCCAGGCACACGTTCATATTGCACACCACGTTGCCCGAGACCGGGTCAAAGCCGTGCCCCACCTGACCGTGGCAGTCACTGCAGTACACGTCCAGCGCCTGACCGTGTTCGATCTTATCCGCTACGATCTTGTGCGGGGTGCGCAGACGGTCGCCGGGGATTTCCGCCGGCAGGTTGTAATGGCAGACGATGCAGTCTGCCGGCCGATCCTTGGTGATGTCCGCGATCAGCCCCTTATGCGACGCCTCCTTATCCGAGACCGTGCCATCGCCGCCATGACAGGTCACACATCCCAGCTTGCCATGCGGCTTGTAGATGGACTCCGGCTCAATCAGGAATTCTTCCACTTGATTCGGGTCTGCCGCGCTGGCCTTCAGGGCATCGAGGGAGAAATGGCATTCGCGGCAGGTCTGGGACTTCGCCGGCAGGGCATAGGCAATGGCGTGCAGGGTCGGGGTCGGCGTGGGCGCTTTGCCGGCCAATGCCACCCCAATGGGTTGGAGCAGTAACCCGAGGCCGATGGCGACGCCGGCCAGTGCCAGCGCGATCAGGATCAGGGTCCAACGAGGCCAACTCTGTGGAAGCATACTCACCCTCCCTTACAGCGCCACCGGGATGCCGGAGAAGACGATGAGATAGCGCAGGAACAGGCCGGCGATGACGATGCCCGCGCCGGACAGGATGCCGGAGATAAACCCGTGCCGGCGGGCGCCGATGGCGTACGCGTGTACCACAAACGGGTAGAACAATCCCGGGAACACCACAAAGGCCCAGAAGATGACGGCATTCGGCCCCATCAATACCAGCCGGGCGGACTCTGCGGCTACGCCGCCCTGGAGCCAGGCCACTGCCAGCACCAGGCCGATCAGCACCGCTTCCAGGCCGATCAGCACGATGTGGATGATGGGCAGGGCATGGAAGCGGCGGGCCACGTCGGGCACGGCAATGGTGGCGCCCAGGTCAATGGTCAGGCCCATGCCGGTGGAGCCGGCCGAGACCAGGAACAACAGCGGCAACAGCGGCGTGTGCCACAAGGGCACCGCCCGCACCACGGACAGCAGGATGCCGGTGTAAATGGCCACCCCAACCGCCAGGACGGCGCCCACCCCCGCCAGCACCCGCCGGATGGAGCGATACGGGAGTGTGGCCGGCAGGAACTTGAGGAACCGCCGCAGCCAGGCCAAGATGCCGGGATAATTGTCCATGATCTCCATCAAGCCGTAGAGCAGGCTCACCGGGATGAACAGGGTCAAGAGCCAGATGCCCCAGGTCATCACCGAGGTGAAGTGGGTGAACATGTAGATGATTCGCCAGGGTTCCATCTTGCCGGCGCCCAGGTCGAAGATCAGCAACAGGGAGCCGATGATGACCAGCGGTCCGCTGACGCCGGCGCCGATGAGCGTGGTCGGGCAGAAGGCGTGCTTATAGCGCTCGCCGGTCAGCTCCACCACTGCCGCGGTGAGCAGTGAGCCGGCGCCCATGCCGCCGAGGAACAGATAGATGGCGACCAGCCACCCCCAATGTGTTTGTCCCATGCTCGCTCCTCCTGGCCTTATTCACCGGGGAAGATGTAAAACAGGATGCCGGGCTCCGTGCCGAATTCCGGATGCAGGGGCTTGGCCCGGCCGGAAGCGATGAGCTGGCTCACCTCGCTGTCCGGGTCATCCAGCCGGCCGAAGATGCGGGCGCCCGGCGCGCAGGCCTGCACGCAGGCCGGCACACCGCCCCCTAACACCCAGTCCAGGCACAACCAGCACTTTTCGGCAATGCCCTTTTCCTCATCGTAGCGCCGCGCATCATAGGGACAGGCCACCATGCAGTAGCGGCATCCGACGCAGGTCTTGTCATTCACCAACACGGCCCCGCTCTCATGGTGATAGGTGGCGCCGGTGGGACAGACGCTCTCGCAGGGCGCCTTCACGCAGTGCTGACACTGCACCGGCAGGAAATAGGGGCTTCCATCCGGTTTCTGTTTGGGGTAGACACGAATGTAGGACATATCCCCGGGAAGCTCATTGCGCTGATGACAGGCCAGCTCACAAGCGCGACAGCCGGTGCATTTGTTCAGGTCAATGATGAGGGCGTATTTGCCGCGCGCCTCGGCCAGCGCTTGATCGAGGGTCATCAGCTTGCCGCCGACGGCAATGAGAACAGTGCCGGCCAGGCCGGCTTTGAGGAACTGCTTGCGGGACAGGATCGATTTGTTCGGATCGTTCATAAGGACAGCTCCATGGACCGATGCTCTGCAAACACCAGGACCCGCGTAAACCAAGAGGACACCTTGACAAAATATTCAGAACTGAATATACTATGATCTAGTACTCTGTGATAATTATAACAGCTTTTTTCCAGTTGTCAAGTCCCTGCAGGGCTGGGTCTTACCCACTTTTGACAGTACGACGTCCTCCTGCTATTTGGTAGTTGCGAAACCAACCATAGAGCAGAGAGGGCGTCGTGACACTAACATACCATGATGTACTGGCATT
>JACIWP010000160.1 GCA_014360855.1 Anaerolineae bacterium | reverse complement strand
GTCGGGCCTCCCGCGGGCTGGCCCGCGGGAGGCCAGGGTAATAAGACGTCAGCTTTCGGCAGTTGCGGCTGCACTGCCGACGGCCGGCTTTTCCAACCAGCGCGCCGGCAGTACCAGCCCCAGCACCGCCTTCAATCCCAGGGTGCTGATAATATTCACCAGGAAGGCCAGGAAGCCCAACGCCATGAGGATGGATCCGATGATGGCGATGGTCATGTAGGGCTGATAGGGATTGGGCACCGGGTACAGGGTGCGGCGCAACATCCCCAGCGCGCCGGCGCGGCCCATAAAGTAGGCCATGGTCACACTGCCGATCATCCAGGCCCAGAAGTGAAGGTTCACCAGTCGCTGACTGCGGATCTCGAGCTTGGTCAGCATGGGCAGTAGGGCATAGATGACGGCGAAGATGAGCGACCCCAGGCCGGTCAGCAAGAAGGTGTGGGCATGCAGGGAGACCACCCATTGGGTGTTGTGGAAGATCAGGTTCAGCCCGACGTTGGCCTGGATGAGGCCGGCGGCGCCGCCCATGACGAAACCGAAGATGGAGCCGAGTACAAACTTCAGCGCCGGCGAGAACTTCACCGGCCGCGCCAGCCAGATGGTCATGAGGGAGGCGAAGATGGTCAGCCCCATGGTGAAGAACTCGCCCCAGGTGACGAACTGGCCGGAAAGCAGGCGCAGGGCAAAGGGCTGGGGCCGGTCGCCCAGCAGGTGATGGCTCCAGACGAACATGGAGACCAGCAGGTCCGCCAGGATGACGGTGCGCACCACCTTCTCGCCGTACAGCTTACGGCCGACCAGCAGGGGTACCAGCAGGTACCAGACGCCGGCGGTGTACATCAGCACGTTGCCGTCGGCCACCATGTCGAGGCCCCACCAGAACCAGTTCTTGTAGATGAGCGGGTCCACCGCCATGGGGTCCAGCCGGATGCCGGCCAGCAGGGCCGGCAGGCCGTAGGCCAGGATGAGCACCGCCGCGGTCAGCAGGACAATGGCGTTGATGACGGTATCGATGGAACCGCGCCCGACCGCCACCAGGAACACCGGCAGTTCGTTGTAGATCGGCTCGAACTCATCCTCTTTCTTCTTCAGGCCCAGCCAGCGCAGAAGCCGCGAGATGCCGAAGGCAGAGGAGAGGAACTGCCCGAAGCTGTACGAGCGCGGGTTGCTCTTGCTCAGCACAGTGCTGAACAGATTGAAGGCGAAGAGCAGGACGTTGGCTTCGATGAGCAGGAGGCCGAAGGAGTAGATGATACTGCCGGCCAGCGGCACGCGATCATACGCCACCGGCAGGGGCCAATAGAGGGTGTAGAGCGCGTTGAAGAGGGCGAAGAAGCCGGCGGACCAGCAGGTCAGCACGCCGATAATTTGGAGGAAGAAATTGACCGGTACAAGGCGTTTATGCCGGATCTCCTTGCCCAGCAGGAACGGTACCAGGAAATAAAAGGCGCCCATCACGCACATATAGGCGAAGCCGTAGATGCCCACGATGGGATGCGCGGTCAGCATGCTGTAGAACAGCTCCGCCGAGGTCGGTTCGTGCTCCACCGGACGGATGGCGTTCAGGACGGCTTCCAAGCCGTGCAGTGACCCTGGTGCGGCGAGCTGGAAGCGCATCAGGATGCCCTCAAATCCGCTCAGCGCGAGGAAAAGCAGTCCGACGACGGCGAAGCGCAGGGTCCATTTCTCGATCCAGCCGATGCGTGCCATGTCTGTTCCTCCTCTCACGGGACCACGCGGATGGCGTCAGGGATAAACATGTCGGGATGTTGGGGCCCGGAATATTCGGTGGAGCGCACATCGTAGGTGCCCGGTTCGTCGAACTTCCAAACGATGCGGTTCTGGTACTTGGGCAGGACCTGCATCTGGAAGACCATGGTGCCGTCCTTGCGGAAGACGCCGAAGCCGTATGTCACATCGTGAGAAGTGGCGACGAACTCGACGAACTCGCCGGCCTTCACTTCGATGCCGCCGGCCGGCAGGCTCATCTGGTAATTGGCGATGTCAATCTGCACGACGCGCGCCGGCGCCGGCCGCGACCACACCAGCCATGACTGCCAGGGCACCAGCGGAGATAGCGTCACCGCATTGAAGATGAGGAACACTCCGACCAACACTCCCAGCCAGATGCGTTCTTCCCGATCCATGGCGTCACCCTCCCTTGGCGCGGACTTTGCTCGCGAAGAACAACATAAAGGCGACGACGCACACCAAGAACGCGGTGTACCCCCACCAGACGACATCGGACGGATGCATCGGTTCCTCCTTTCTGTTGAGACGGGTTTTCGGAAAGGCGAAGATTGGGCTTCGGAGAAGACAGATCGCGGCGAGACGCGTCAGAGGGAGCCCACCCCAGCCGGCCAGGGCCATTCACCTCCTTCCCTTCCACGGCCGCACAGGGTCTCCCAAAAATAGTATAGCAGACCGGGAGACCTTTCGCGCGCCGGGTATGCCCAAAGGGGATCAAGATTGTACGTAGGTTTGTTCCAGCCGGTCCAGCAGTTGGTGGAAGGCCTCATGCCGGCCCGGGCCGATGCGCTCCTGCTCCACCCGCTCAAACCCCTCCAGCAGTGCACGCTCCTGCTCCTCCGACAGGTGCATGTCCGCCATGCGGTAGAGGATGTTATCCTCTTTGTAGATGTGTTGTTGGAGCAGAGAGACGTAGCCCAGCGCGTTGCGGACAATGGTGGGGATGACGGAGCGGTCGCCGGCTTTGTACGCCGCCACGGCCTCTTTCACGGCGCGCACATGGGCGCGGCCCTGCTCGTGCTCGACCAACATGACGCCGATGGGGCCGCCCTGGCGGGGGATGCCGGCCTTTTCCATCTCGGTGAACAGCAGGTCCTCCTCTTTGCCGTGGTGACAGCGGTCGGCGAAGACCTGGATGAACTCGACGATTGCTTCCAGGTCGCCGGCGGGGACGTCCTGGCCGGCTTCCAGCCGGCGGCATACTTCCTCCACGATGCGCAGCATGCGCTCGATGGCGCGGTGCTCTTCCATCAGAAGCTCAGTTGGCCGCATATCTCCTGTCCTCCATGCCTGGTATGGTTCCCGAATCGGACAGCCATATCGTACTCCGAAGTGCCCCCAGGAATCCATGACAAAAGTCACAAACTGCGGAGGTGGAACGGATGATGATCGCCTCAGAGGGCCAGGGGCCGGCCCTCTCCAAGCCTGTGGGAAACAAATAGTTTACAACGGATAGTCATTAATTAATACTGAACGCACCTCGTTAGGATTAAATTGACCCTTGACAAAATGGCCGGCTTATGCTATGCTTTATAATAGGCGCGAGAGGCGTGCAGAGCGTGAGACAATCGGGAGCGCCGGCTTGACGGCCGGCGGCCCAGAAGGAGCGTGATATGGCACACCATGAATCGGTTTCCCATGAAAAGCCGCAGGTATGTTCCATTGACATTCCCGACCGCAGTACATCCGCCCTGGCGCAGGTTGACCCCATTATCTTCGACACCATCCAGCAGGAGCGCTACCGGCAGAAATGCGGCCTGGAGATGATCGCCTCGGAGAATTACGTCAGCCGCGCCGTGTTGGAGGCCCAGGGGTCTATCCTGACCAACAAATACGCCGAGGGCTATCCGGGGCATCGCTATTACGGTGGGTGTGAATTTATTGACGTGATAGAAAGCCTGGCCATTGAGCGGGCCAAACAGCTCTTTGGGGCGGAGCACGCCAACGTCCAGCCCCATTCCGGCTCCCAGGCCAACGCCGCGGCCTACCTGGCCCTGCTGTCGCCGGGGGACATCGTGCTGGCGATGGAATTGAATCACGGCGGCCACCTGACGCACGGCCACCCGCTGAACTTCTCCGGCCAGATGTATCACTTCGTGCACTATGGGGTGAAGCGGGAGACGGAGCGCATTGACTATGACGAGGTGCGGGAGAAGGCGCGGCAGTACCATCCGCGGCTGATCGTCGCCGGCGCCAGCGCCTACCCACGCATCATCGAGTTCGACACACTGCGGGCCATCGCCGATGAGGTGGGAGCCTATTTGATGGTGGACATGGCGCACATCGCCGGCCTGGTGGCCGCCGGCCTGCATCCCAGCCCCATCCCCTACGCCCATGTGGTCACTACCACGACGCATAAGACCCTGCGCGGGCCGCGCGGCGGCATGATCCTCTGTCAGGCCGATTTCGCCAAAGCAGTGGATCGCGCCGTGTTCCCCGGCATCCAGGGCGGACCGCTGGAGCACGTCATCGCCGGCAAGGCAGTGGCTCTGGGCGAGGCCCTGCGGCCCGAGTTCAAGCTTTACCAGCAGGCGGTGGTGCGCAATGCCCAGGCGCTGGCCGATGAGCTGATGCGCGGCGGGTTCCGGCTGGTTTCCGGCGGCACGGACAATCATCTTATGCTGGTGGACCTGAGCCGCGAGCCGATCACCGGGCTGGAGGCCGAGCAGTTGCTCCACGCAGTGGGCATCACGGTGAACAAGAACGTCATCCCGTTCGACCCGCGCCCGCCGAAGATCACCAGCGGCATCCGGCTGGGGACGCCGGCGCTGACGACGCGCGGCATGGGCGAGGACGAGATACGGCATGTGGGCCGGCTGATCGTGCAGGTCCTGCGCCATCCCGACGATGAACAGGTCAAGGAGGCGGTGCGCGGCGAGGTGGCGGAGCTGTGCGCGCAATTCCCCGTGCCGGCGTAATCATCCCTTTTCGGTCAGTCCCTTCTGCCAGCGGTGCGTTCTCCATGGAACGCACCGCTTTTATTTTCCGCCTGTCTCCCTGTGTTGCGCGGTTTTGTCGCGCAGTATCGTGCGAAATTGCGCGAACAGGATTTTACAAATATGGCGTTTTGTGGTAATATGGGGTTCGGCGCAGGGGAGAGGCTATCCAAAGTCGGATTCGTCGAGGAGAGTCAGCCGTGCAGCACTACGTGTTCATTGGCTTATTCCTGCTTGTCGCCGTATTGTTCCCCATCATCGCCGTCGGCGTGGCGTATTTCCTCCGGCCGAAGCGTCCCACCCCTGAGAAATGCAGCACATACGAATGCGGCCTTGACACGCGAGGGCCCACATGGGTGCGCTTCCGCGCACAATATTACCTCTATGCCCTGGTCTTTGTGGTGTTCGACGTCGAAGTGGCCTTCCTGTATCCGTGGGCGGTGGCGTACAACCGGCTGGAGCTGTTCGGGCTGATCGAGATGCTGATTTTCCTGGGCATCCTGGTGGTGGGACTGGCCTATGCCTGGCGGAAGGGTGCGCTGGAGTGGATGTGATCCTCGCCGGCGCGTTTTTGTTGCCTTTCACCAGGTGATACATGATCCATCCCGGCGGCGCCGAAGATTGTGACACAGTGAGGTGGATATGCCAGCCATGAATGATGAAGAAATCCCCCGCAATATCCTTTTGACCACGGTGGATGCCGTCTACAACTGGGGCCGGCGCGGCTCCACCTGGCCCGTCATGTTCGGATTGGCCTGCTGTGCCATCGAGATGATCGCCGCGGCCTGCGCCCGCTATGATATCGCCCGCTTCGGCATGGAGCTTTTCCGCCCCTCTCCCCGCCAGGCAGACCTGCTCATCGTCAACGGCACGATCACCCAGAAAATGGCCCCCCAGGTGCTCCGCATCTACAACCAGATGGCAGAGCCGAAGTATGTGATCGCCATGGGGAGCTGTGCCATCTCGGGCGGGATATTCACCTCGTACGCGGTGCTCCAGGGCATTGACGAGATCATCCCGGTGGATGTGTACATCCCGGGCTGTCCCCCGCGCCCCGAGGCGTTGGTGTACGGGTTTATGAAACTGCATGAGAAGATCATGAAGCAGTCCATCAAGACCGTGCCGTGGTTCGCCAAAGAGCCGGCGGTTCGGCCGGCGCCTCAGCCCCAGCCGGCGAGCGAATGAGGGATGACCATGCTGACCCACGAGGAAATCCTCTCCCGACTGCGCGAACGCTTCCCCGAGGCGGTTCTCGATGTCCCCGAGGGCATGATTGACTTCACCATCGTCATCGCGCCGCAGGCCTGGCACGATGTGGCTCTCTTCCTGCGGGACGAGTTGGGATACGACTTCCTGACCAACGTCACCGCCGTGGACTGGCCGGACCGCTTCGAGGTGGTCTATCACCTCTACGGGGTGCAGGCCGGCCACCCCCTGCTGACGATCAAACTGCCGGTGACGGACAAGGAGAACCCCGTCGTGCCCTCCGTGGTGGATGTCTGGCGCTCCGCCGATTTCCAGGAGCGAGAGGAATATGACCTGATGGGCATCCGCTTCGAGGGCCATCCCAACCTGAAACGTATCATGATGTGGGAGGGCTATGAAGGCCATCCCCTGCGCAAAGATTTCCAGAACCGCACCTACTCCTATGCCGAGCTGGAGCCTTCCCGCAAGGCCACCCCAGACTGGTGAGTGAGACTATGAGCGTGCAGATACCTCCCACAGAACGCCTGCGCACCGATACCATTGAAATCAATATGGGCCCGCACCATCCCAGCACCCACGGTGTGTTCCGCATGGTGCTGACCCTGGACGGAGAGACGGTGGTTGATCTCGAGCCGCGCTTCGGCTATCTGCATCGCGGCATCGAGAAGACGGCGGAGGAGCGCACGTATGTGCAGAACGTGCCCTTCACGGACCGTCTCGATTACATCTGCGGCATCACCAACAACTGGGCCTATGCGCTGGCGCTGGAGAAGCTCGCCGGCATCGAGGTGCCGGAGCGCGCCGAATACATCCGCGTCATCCTGGGCGAGCTGACCCGCGTCATGAACCATATGCTGGCCATCGGCTTCCTGTGGAATGACCTGGGCGCCACGACCTTCACGCCGGTGGTCTATGCCTTCCGCGAGCGCGAGCGTATCCTGGACCTGATCGAGATGGCCGCCGGCTCGCGCATGATGCCCAGCTACATTCGCGCCGGCGGCGTCGTGGCCGATCTGCCCGAAGAGTTCATGCCGCGCCTGCAGAAGCTGGTGCCGCACCTGAAGCGCTTCATTGACGAGATGGACACCATGCTGACCAAGAACGAGATCTTCCGCGCCAGGGCGGTGGGTGTGGGCGTGCTGAAGGCCAAGGATGCCATCAATGCCGGCATCAGCGGCCCGGTACTGCGGGCCTCCGGCGTCCCCTACGACATCCGTAAAGTTGATTCCTATTCCATCTACGACCGCTTCGATTTCGAGGTGCCGGTGCATACCGCCGGCGATGTCTATGCCCGCTATCTCCAGCGCCTGGCGGAGGCGCGGCAGAGCCTGCGCATCATCGAGCAGGCCATGCGGGATATCCCCGAAGGGCCGGTCACCAGCCTGCCGTACAAACAGCTCTCTCGGCTCAAACCGCCCAAGGGCGAGGCCTACGGGCGCATCGAGTCGCCCAAGGGCGAACTGGGCTTCTATCTGGTGAGCGACGGGAGCAATAAGCCCTACCGCTTTCGCATCCGCTCCACCAGCCTGCTGAACCTGACCCTTCTGCGGGAGATGTGCATTGGCCATAAGGTGGCGGACGTGGTGACCA